>JBIIAP010000079.1:0-10238 GCA_044239855.1 Sediminibacterium sp.
ATAAAGAATGATATGACAGACATACTCCCATACTTTGCTGGATTAATTACCATTCTTTTTGGCATAGGATGTTTTTTAATGCTTAGCAAGTATAAAAATATTAAGTAATAAAATGAATAAGTTACTCCTCAAATTGCTTAATACATATGATGCATTAAGTATTCCAAAAAGATTGCATTTTTTTGAAGTTGCTATTTTAAAAGTATCCATCTTATCATTTGTTGCGCATATAGCTTTTATTTATTTTGAAAATACTTTTAATTTTATCGGGGCTAGTAGTCATAGTTACTTAAAAGCCATCTACACGCCCTTTAGTTTTATTTTATACTACGAAGTATTTTTGTTGGTCATTATCATCCCTAAGTCTATATCTGAGTTTATTGGTAAGCAATTTGAAATCATTGCACTTATAACACTTCGCAGTTTTTTTCATGATATAGCAGATATTAATTTTTCCGAGATCGCTACTTTAGACAATCCAAACTTTATCAATATATTCTATGATTTAGTTGCATCGGTAGTAATGCTTTTTTCTACGTTGATTTACAATAAAATGTACAAAAAGCATGGTGTGGGTGATGCGCATGTTGAACTAGATCAATTTATAAAAATTAAGAAAGTATTGTCGGTAATGATGTGCGGCGTACTTGTACTATTAAGTTTCATCAGTTTATTTTCTTGGTTAATGGATGTTCGATTGGCTTTTCAACTTAAAACACCCTTTCCAAATCCCAATACTGTTTTTTATACCGACTTTTTTACAATTATGATTTTTGTTGATGTATTGTTGCTCATCATTTCTTTCATTTATCAATTCTCCTTTAACCTTATTTTTAGGAATGCCAGCTTTATCATTACAACTATACTTATTCGTATGTCGCTAAGTATGGCAAAGCCTATGAATTATTTGATTATCATCATAGGATTAACTTTTTCGATTGTGACTTATTTTATTTACTCAAAAATGTCCTTCGAAAAAAATGATTAATCAATTTTCTTATTAATTTAAAATAAAAAAGCGTATTTAAAAATGAGTAAGTCAATTACTTTACTTTCCAAAAATTTATTTTAGTTAATTATTTATAAAATCCAATTAAATTGATAGTCTAATGGTGCTTTAATACTGCTTCTTTCTGCAATTTTTCTAAACCGATCTGGCAGTGACATAAGGTAATCTCTGCTTTTTTCAGCAGCACTATTTAAGCTACATATATTACCAATATTCCATTCTTTAATTAGGGATTCCATAATATTGGTATAATCCATACTAGTGTATACACCTAATCTTTGGGCAGCATCACTAAAATGCGACCAGGTATCACCAATTTTTTGACCTTGTTGGCGCATAAAATGTGCAGGCATAACAATCTTCTTACGCATCATGTGCTCAAATGCTATCATCATTTCACTTGCATCTATTTCAAATATTTTTGTGATAAAACTTTTATATGCTTTTGCATGGCGAGCTTCGTCAGCAGCAATAACACCACATATTTTAGATAATTGATCGTTACCATACTTTTTAGCGATTGTAGCAGTTCTTCTATGTGATATATTAGTAGCTAACTCTTGAAATGATGTATAAATAAAGTTCTTATATGGGTCTCTTGCTGTTCCAATTTCCATACCATCCGCAATTAAGTGTTGAGTAGTAATTTCCATTTGTTTCATATTTACCCTGCCTGATAAATAAATATATTTATTCAATAAATCTCCATGTCTGTTTTCTTCGGCAGTCCACATTCTAATCCATTTACTCCATCCTTGAGGCTCTGCTTTACTTATACCTTCAATATCAGTCAGCCAGCTTTCATAGGTAGGAAGGGCTTCTTCCGTAATTATATCACCAACTAAAACTGCCATGTAATCATAAGGTAGTTCTTTACACTGTTTTTGAATTTCTATAATTTCATTTGTAAATTCTTGATTATTACTCTCGGGTAAGAAATCAGCAGGTTGCCAATTAGTGTCAATATCCCTTAAAAACTCTTCTATTACATAGTCTATTTTTTGGGCTAAAAATTTCATTACTTCGATTCTTGTTGGATTCATTTTCATATTAACGTTGGAACTTTTAAATACCCGTTGATGTTATTTAGAGCAATCATCGATTTAATATTGCTTTACTAAATCGATCTATTAAGCTGTAAAAGTACTGCAAATTACATTATGTATTCGGGCCATTTTTTCTTATGTGTCGGATGATGTTTTTAGTTTTTGTTTTTATGAAGTCTTTCCATCATTACATCTTCCCAATCTAGCAATGGATAAATATGATTCTTTATTGCTTGTTGATGAAACACCTGCTTTCCAGCCATATTTATAAATGGCCCTTGATTGGAAAATATAATTCTATTGTATGTTTTGAAAATTTCAATCTAATGCGATTAAATGTTCATTTATTCAGTCATCATTAGCTTCTTTTTCTCTGAGGTCGCTGATCTGTAAAAATTTATTTGCAGGAAACCAATTATCATGTAAAGGATATATATGATATTTTTTTGCTTCTATTTCAAAAGCTTTTTTTAGTTCTTTTAATTTTTGGGGGAATTTTTTAGCGAGATTAATTTGTTCATTAAAATCATGTTCCATATCATACAATTCCCAAACATCATTTTTGTAAGATGTGCCCAGTGGATGGTAAGCTGCGGCCTTCCAGCCATCTTTATATAAAGCTCGGGATGATCCTGTTTCAAAATATTGTACTCTATTTTTGCTTTTTGCGGATGCATCATTTAATGTATGTCCAAAACTTTTTCCCTCCATTGGTGCTTGTTTATATCCATTGTAGCTTAAAGGAACTTTTACTTTTGTAAGTTCAATCAAAGTTGGCCATATATCTACTAAGTGTACATATTGATTTCTAATGCCTCCTTTGTCTTTAATGTATTTAGGTGCATAAATAATCATAGGATTATGAGTACCTCCTTCTGAATTAGCGTCCCCCTTCCATAGTTTAAATGGCGCATTGGTAGCTTGGGTCCAACCTAAAGGGATATCTCCTTTAAAATTTTTTCGGCCAATCTGTTCTATATTTTTTAATGCGGCTTTTACTTTTTCTTCATGACTTGCTTTTTCCATCCCATCCGGCACACCAGGTATATCGGCTGTATATTTTGTTGCTCCGTTATCTCCGACAATCACAATCACAATGGTATTTTCCATTTGACCGATCTGCTTGATGTAATTGATCACTCTTCCAATTTCATCATCTACCTGTGATAAAAATCCGGCATGTGCTTCCATTGCTCTTGCCATTACTCTTTTTTCATCTGCTGATAAAGATTCCCATGCAGGAATTTTTTCATTACGTGGAGGAAGTGTTACATATTCAGGAACAACGCCTAATTTTTTTTGTCTGGCTAATACAGCCACCCGATATTCATCCCATCCCATGTCAAACTTACCCTTGTATTGATCAATCCATTCCTTTCCTACTTGCATAGGTGAGTGCACCGTTCCGGGTGCAAGAAATAATAAAAAAGGTTTGTCCGGAACAGCTTTTTGTTGATGCCGAATATACTGAATAGCTTTATCGGCTAACATCGTGTTTAAGTGTTTTCCCGCTGCTGTATCAACAACGGCTCTGGTAATTCCCTCCCAAAGCACCGGATAATATTGGTCGGTAGCTGATTCTAAAAATCCATAAAAACGATCAAATCCTCTTCCTGTAGGCCAGCGATTAAAAGGCCCAGCAGCGGTTCGATCAGACATTGGCGTTAAATGCCATTTTCCTAAAAGAAAAGTATTGTATCCGTTGTCTTTTAATACTTCGGCCATCGTTGCTTTTTCAAAAGGCATATTACCATCATAGCCTGGTGCATCAAAAGCAGTTTCTGTAAAATGACCCATGTTTACAGAATGATGATTACGACCTGTTAAGAGTGCAGCTCTAGATGGCGCACAAAGAGCCGTTGTATGAAAATTATTATATTTTAATCCTTCTGCGGCCAATTGATCCATTGTATGCGTTTCAACAAGTCCACCAAAAGTTCCCGCTGTACTAAATCCCACATCGTCTAACATAATCAGTACAATATTTGGTGCGCCTATAGGTGCTTTAGGCTGATAGGCTGTTTTATATAAATGAGTAGTTGTGTCATATATAAGGGGATGGTGATTGTATATTTTGGCGGGACTATATTGCGCAAATCCAAATCGGAATATTAAACTGAAAAATATAATGAGTAATAAAATTGATTTTTTGATTGTACGCATAAATTATATTTAGACACAATGAATATAGAATGATTTTCTAAATTTAACAAATAACCATAGTTGATGAACGATCCAATATCTCTCATCCGTTATCCAAAATGTTGATGAAAACCTATCAGAGACTTGGCCGCTATAAAAGGGTCTATATAAATTCATAGTTTAAATGATTAGTCATGTTTAATAAAACATTATCTTGTTGTATGCGCCAACCTATACGTTTATTTATTGTTGTATGTTGTTTTCTTTTTGCTTTCTTGATGAGCAATGCACAAGAGCATCCAGACCGCCCGAACATAATTTTTATTTTGGCTGACGATTTGGGGATGGGTGACGTTTCATGTTTCAATAAAAATGGAAAAATTAAAACGCCTAACATCGATAAGATTTCTAAAAATGGAATCTTGTTTACTGATGCACATTCAAGTGCTGCAGTTTGTACACCAACACGTTATGGTTTACTTACGGGAAGATATAATTGGAGATCAAGATTGAAGGAGGGAGTGCTTCTTCAATACGATAAGCCATTGATGGAAAAGGGAAGAACCAATATGGCCAGTATGCTTAAAACAAAGGGATACCAAACAGCTGCTATAGGAAAATGGCATCTAGGTTGGAATTGGCCTACAACAAATGGCAAACCTCCGGTTGACAATAAAGACGAATGCAATCTTGATTTTAGCATGAAGGTGACTGGCGGACCAACATCCATAGGGTTTGATTATTTCTTTGGTATAGATGCACCCAATTACTCACCTTATACCTACATAGAAAATGATACAATCAGGGGTACTCCTTCCGTATTTTATACTAGCCAGCCCTATGCAGATTGCAGGCCAGGAATTGGGGTTGAAGGTTGGAATCTTGAACATATTATGCCTGATCTTAAGCAGGCCTCTGTAAGGTATATTTCAAAGGCATCCAGTATTGGGCAACCATTCTTTCTTTATCTTCCTATCACTGCCCCGCATACTCCTATCGCACCGGGAAAGTCATTCATTGGAAGTTCTGGTTTGAATGTATATGCAGATTTTGTTAAGCAGGTAGATGATTTTGTTGGATCGATTCAACAATCGCTAAAAGAGCATCATCTCACAGAAAATACCATCCTTGTTTTTGCCAGTGATAATGGTTGTTCTCCGCAAGCAGATTTTAAATTTTTAAAAGGCCTGGGGCATGATCCAAACAACGGATACCGTGGACATAAGGCAGATATATTTGAAGGAGGGCACCGTGTACCATTACTGGTTCAGTGGCCAAAAAAAATCAAGCAGGCAAGCACAGTTTCACAAACTGTTTCCTTGAACGATTTCATGGCCACATTTGCATCCATTGTTAATTATGATTTGAAAGACAATGAGGCAGAGGATAGCTATGATCTTCTTCCGGTTTTGTTGAAGCCTAATGTTAACCACATCATTCGTGAAGCAACTGTACATCATTCAGTGAATGGTAGTTTTGCAATACGCAAAGGAGATTGGAAACTCATCTTTACAGCAGGCTCAGGTGGTTGGAGTTTTCCGGCACCAGGTAAAGCTGAGGAGGGGCTACCATCCCTTCAATTATATAACCTTAGCAAAGATCCTGCAGAAAAAAACAACTGTTATCATCAGTTTCCGCAACTTGTTGAAGAGTTAACCACGCTAATAAAAAAATATATACAGGAAGGTAGATCTACTCCTGGAACGCCTCAAAAAAATGATGGTGAATATCCTTGGAAACAGCTCAATTTTTTAAAATAATTTTCATGAACTTGTTGTGTTCAGCTCAGTCTGTATTGTTGAGCAAAAAAATTAAAGTTCTTCACTTATGTTTACTATTGATATTGGTGAAACCCTGGTAGCGAATTTAAAGAATGAGTATATTCAACTTGATACTAGATTACCTAAAGAAATTGTGAATTATGAAAACATGAGTTAAGAAAAGATTACTGAAGATTCCGAAAACTAAACTTTGAACAGTTTAAGATCTATTTGAAAAAAATCAATAAAAGCAAATAACAATATCCTGGAAAATGGAATACCCAGGTGGTCAAATAAGCACACTCCCACTTATTCTTGACTCCTGTGTTTAATGGAGAACTGTTGAGCAAGCATTTTAAACTCTTCAGGTAAAATTTCCAGTACCTTCTTTTCAATTAATTTAGGTACTTCACCATAAAAAGCCTCTGCTATTCCTCCGGTTATACAGGCAATAGTATCACTATCCCCGCCAATAGAAATAGCTAATCTTATGGCCTGTTCAAAATCATTGCTTTCTAAAAATGCGATGATTGCCTCTGGTACTGAATCCTGACAACTTACTTCGAAATCGTAAATTTCACGGATGTCGCGAATATTTCTTTCTAGGTTATATCCAAAATTATTAGTCAAATAGCGCTTGATTTCTTCTTTTGATTTTCCGGTTCTTCCTAAAAAAATTGCAGCAGCAACAGACTGAGCGCCCTTTATCCCTTCCGGATGATCATGAGTAACTGCGGCACTTTTTTGGGCCTCATCAAGTGTTTCCTCTAACGTTTGAAATGCCCACCCTATTGGACTCACCCGCATTGCTGATCCGTTTCCCCAGCTGTTATAGGGCTTGGGGTCATCCGTATTTATCCAGTTTTTAAAACTTCCTCCATACCCCCCGTAATCTGGGTCGGGGTATTTTCTTCCATATTCATGATATGTTTTAGTATAGTCTCCCTTATTTAAGAGAACATCTATTGTAGCAAAAGTTAAAATACTATCGTCGGTTGCACAACAGCCCTCTGAAAATAATGGAAAATCAACAGTTTTAATATTGTTAAACTCATAAATAGATCCAATAATATCACCTGTGGTAGCGCCTAATATGTATTTCATATAAATTTTACATTAAATGGTTGTAGTAAAAAAATTATCTTTCAATATCTTTCCTCTTGTCGATTTTAACATCAATCATCCACACATGCAGTATCAATTAAATGTTTAGTAAATTTAATTTGCTTCCGATTTTGTTTGTTATAAGCCGGGATATTCATGAGTCCTTCTGGCTGAACTCCAGTGTGGGGAAATGCCACACATATCCATCCGCTGTATTTTATCTTCTTCTTTTGTAAGCTCTATAAATATCAATGCTCCTTTGTTTTCTTTGTCGCCTTGTGACATGATGATACAGGGTGTGTTTTGATGAAAACCCAGTTCTGCGTAAACAAGATTATTTGTGTTTTTGAATGCGGTATATTTCTTTGTTATATACGCTAAAAAGGATTCTTTCCCATTCATGGGCGCAAATACGTGTTGACTTTCATAAACAAAATTCCTTTTGATGCGCTTGCTAAAAAGACTTCACTGCCGCTATCTGTTACATATCGAATAGTATCATCCATTCCTATGATAAATATTTTAACAGGCAGACCTAACTCATTTCCCATCAGGTTAAATGCATGAATTGGGCTTTCTTCCTTGAGATAAAATGCTCCAAAATGTCGATTTTCTATTGCAAGATTCCATAATAAATGGTCATATTTGTCATCACTGATTGGTGAAACAGCAGTAGTTATAAAAATAGTTTTATTAATACCGTCTGTTTTGTTGTTATAGAATACTGTTACTTTTTCATACCTATTTAATTCTTCCGTTTTTTCCAGGAGGTTGTAATATAATTCAATACTATATTCATCGTTGTTTTTAAACAACATAACTTCTTTTTCGCCGGCCATTTGATCAGAAAAATCAAAATGTGAATCATTGGATTCCCCCTCATCCGGATTCAAACTAGAAGCGGTGACGATTGCATTTACTTTTTCTTGAAAATTCATTTTGGGGTTTTTGATGTAGTAATGAATGCAAAGCTACTACTACTGTAAGGCTGATTCCAAATATTAATACATTTTTACACCAAACACCGAAAAAGGACTTCCTAAAATAAAATTATTTCAAACTTTTTTTGGGTACTGTTAAAATACATTTAACAATATCTTTAAAGTAATTGCTGGAATTATTTTTTAACATCAAGCCCTTGTAATTAGTATGATTCTAGGCATATCTTATTTTATTTAACAGTAACCATACAGATCGCGGAGTAATATCTAAATCTCTTTTAAGCGAAATAAGGGATAGCTTAAAGTCATTGTTGTAATTTAAATATGAAACAATTGCAAAAAACCAGATTTGCAATGGAATTTTTGTTCCGTCAAAAATCGTATTGGTCTTAACTGTAAAATATCGTTGTGTTGCTTTGCATTTGTATTTTCCGTTTCCACATATATAAATTCTTGAGCTGGGGTTATATGGTGAAAGAGGCAGCCCGTTCCATCTGTGTTGCTCCAAAAAGTTAATACAATCCATTTCCTTAGGAAAAGCTGAATAAAACTCTTCCAGAGTATTAATCAACCTGATTTTGTTTTTTACCTGTTTCGACATATTCAAAATTACTAATTATCCCATTTGGGCTTTTATTGAGGAAATAGCTGGTTTTTGTGGAAAGAAACAGTGCGTTTTCTCTAATGCTTTCTAAAAGCTAATTTTACCAATTATCCATTTATTAACTTTCACCAATCTGTTTTAACTTAATTTTCCAACTTATTAGGGCTAAGTCCCTCTTTTTTGGAGAAACCAAGCTAACATGAGAGTTATTTTATCGATTACTGTATTTTTAGTATTGTCTGTTATTGGAACTCAAGCCAAGGCTCAGGGGGTTATTAATGGAACAGTTTTAAGTCCAGACCAGCAAAAAGCAGAAGCTGCAATTGTAAATTTACTCAGGGCCAAAGACAGTGTATTGATAAAAGCAATCATTACAGATAGTATTGGTCAATTTGAATTTCTGATTACAAAGCCTGGCACTTATTTAATATCAGTTGGTTTTCAGGGAGCAGCAAAATATTATACTAAGCCGATTGGTCCTATTCATGCAGATCAGTCAGTTAAGTTAGATCCAATTCAATTAATTGCTAAAACAGCAACTACATTAGATGATGTAACAGTTGCCAGCAAATTGTCTTTTGTTGAAAAAAGAATTGACAGAACTGTAATCAACCCTGATGCTTTAATTACCAATGCAGGTTCCAGTACGCTAGAAGTGTTGGAAAAATCACCAGGTATTCAGGTAGATATTAATGGCAATATAAGTTTAAGTGGCAAGCAAGGTGTAATGGTATACATCGACGATAAACCTACTTATTTATCTTCTGTTGATTTGGCTAATTATTTGCGCTCACTTCCATCCAGTACAATAGCAACCATTGAAATCATGACCAACCCACCAGCCAAATATGATGCGGCGGGAAATGCAGGTATTATCAATATCAAATTAAAAAGAACCAAAACAAAGGGAGTGAATGGTAGCATCAATATCAGCTATGGGCAAGGGGTATATGCAAGAAGTAATAATAGTTTTAACCTCAATTATCGGGTGAATAAAATTAATTTCTTTGCCAACCTGAGTTATAATATCAACAACTCTTTTCAAGACTTATACATCGAACGTCAGTATTTTAAACCCAACTCCAATTCATTGAATTCTACCTTCAATCAAAATTCTTACATCAAAAAAGAAGCTACTGGTTTTACAGAGAAAATTGGTTTTGATTATTACATCAATAAAAAATCAACTTTTGGAATAGTATTGAATGGGTTCATTAACGAAACAATAAATACGACTACCAATAATGCACAAGTAGGAGATTCCAATGCACAATTACAATCATTGGTAAAAGCATACAGTCCGTCTGATAGAGATTTCAACAACCAATCTATTAATTTAAACTATAACTATAAACTCAATGAAAAAGGCAGAGAAATTACTGCCAATGCCGATTATGCAGGTTATTATGGAGTTACCAATCAATATTTATTAAACAGTATTTATAATGCCAATAATGTTTTTGTTTCATCCACTAATTTAGTGAGTAATCTGCCATCTAACATTGATATTTGGGCTGCAAAACTAGATTATTTGAATCCTCTAAAAAATGGTGGACGTTTTGAATCTGGCGTGAAATCTAGTTTAGTAAACACCAATAATATCGCCAATTTTTATGATGAAATTGGAGGCCA
>JBIIAP010000301.1:0-3081 GCA_044239855.1 Sediminibacterium sp.
AGAGTTGCCGAGAATAAACCGCAGATTTTTTTACTGTCATTAGAGGGAGGAGAAGCCGTTCAACTAACAAAATTTAAGTACGGAGCCAGTAATCCAGTTTGGAGTCCGGATGGAACGAAATTGCTGTTTACTGCATCAGTACCTTTAAAAGAGTTACTAAAAGATAGTTTGCTGAATCCCGGTAAGGCTTTACCTAAGTGGCCTATGGAAAAACCAGGATTCAATAAAAATGAGTTTTTGAAAACTAGTACAGCACAACCCAATCCGGATGGCACTACAGAAGAAATTCGTGCTTACCTGGATCTGAATGCCGCCGATAAAAAAGCCAAAGTAATCAATAAATTAAATTTTCAGGAAGAGTCGACCACATCGGGCGAGCTTAGTTTTTCGCATATTTTTATGGTGAACACGCAAGGAGAAGCATCGCCAAAGCCTATTACCAAAGGATTTTATAAGTATAATAGTCCGCAGTTTACGCCCGATGGCAAGCACATTGTTTTTGCAGGAAACACCGACTCAACCCAACACCCCGACAGGGCTTTGGAAAGTCAAATTTTTATTACTGATCTGGATGGGAAAAACATGCAGGTGCTGTTGAGCGAAACGGGTAAAACATTTACCGGTCCAAAAGTATCACCTTCTGGCAAATGGTTGGCTTTTCAAATGGGCGCGGTATCTTTTGTGGATGTGCCTGCATTGGCAATAATGCCATTCAATGGTTCTAAAAAAGATATTACTACCCTCCCATTCGATAGAAACAAGAGTGGTATTACCTGGAGCAATGATGAACAGTATATTTATTTTGCTGCACAAAGCAATGGTGGGGCGCCGCTATACAGAGTTGCGCTTTCTACCAAAGCAGTAGAGCAACTAACCGACTTTAATTCCGGCATCAGCAGCTTTGATCTTCATCACACGCAATTGGTGTATGTTAAAACAGCGGTGGCTAACCCATTTGAACTATACAGCAGTAATGAGTCGGGTAAAAATGAAGTTCGCATCAGTCAATTTAACAGCAACTGGTTAGCCAATAAAAAATTAAGCTTACCGGAGAAGCGATCATTTGTAAATGAAAAAGGCTTAACAGTAGAATATTGGGTGATGAAACCCACTAATTATGAAGCGGGTAAAAAATATCCTGCGATATTAAATATACACGGTGGCCCCTCAGCTATGTGGGGACCCGGAGAGAGCTCCATGTGGCATGAGTTTCAGTATTACGCCGCTAAAGGATATGTAGTAGTATATGGTAATCCAAGGGGTTCGGGCGGATACGGTGCCGATTTTTTACGTGCCAACATCAACGACTGGGGAGCAGGGCCAACGGCAGATGTGCTTACCTCATTGGATCTAACGGTTAAAGAAGGATTGGTAGATACCAGTAAATTGGCGGTTACCGGAGGTTCTTATGCCGGCTATTTAGTAGCATGGATAATTAGTCACGATCAACGATTTAAAGCCGCATGTTCACAAAGAGGGGTATATGATTTAGGAACATTTTTTGGAGAAGGAAATGCCTGGAGATTGGTGCCCAATTATTTTGGAGGATACCCGTGGGAGGAAAAAGTTAAACCGATTTTACAACGTGAGTCGCCCATTAATTATGTTGCCAACATACATACGCCCTATCTTATTTTTCATGGAGAAAATGATTTGAGAACCGGTGTTATACAAAGTGAAATGTTGTACAGAAGTTTAAAGATTTTAGGCAGAAAGGTAGAGTATGTGCGTCATCCGGGTGGCACGCATGAATTAACCAGAACAGGAAATAATCGCCAGCGTATAGATCAGATGTTGAGGACGATAGAGTTCTTTGGAAGAGTAATGAAATAATGGAGAATGGATAATTGATAATTAAAATAGTGCGGGGAGATACTTTAATTATCAATGAAGTTAAATGAGTAAATTAACGATTTGCAGATAAAAACTGTTGTTTTAATATTGGTATGTCTTTTTGTGCAATTTGCCATACTAATTTAAAACTAATACCAAAATACTCATGGATAGAAATATTCCTAAAACCCCGTATAGACAACCATTCTATTGAAGGATTCTTTTCCTTAAAAGTATCAGAGAGATGATTACATGCTTCACCAATTATTTCAAGCTGCTTGATCGTAGCAAATCGCTTTTCTGAATTTAATTGAAATTCTTCGAATGTAATGTTGTGCAAATAAATTTAAATTTCTTCAATAGCTGATATGATATGGTGCAACCTTAATTCGTCTCCAAGCTCAGTTTTCATAAATTAATAGTTTGTCTTTTTCAATCAACTCTTCTACTAATGGAGAAAGCCCATCTGACAATACTAAATCAATTTTTAGATGGAGTAGTTTTTCGAGCTCGTTTTTATATCGAAAAAATTGCATGCCTACAGGATTGTTATTGTCTAATTCTACAAGTATATCTAAATCACTTAGCTCATTAGCTTCATTTCTGGCATATGATCCAAAAACAAAAGCCTTTTTTATTGGTTTACCGGCAAAGTATTTTTTGATAATTTCCTTTTTATGTTGTGACAATACCATGATTTAAAGTTAATAAAATTATTCATCCCAATTACAAAAAATTAAAATCATTCGGTTATGGAGAATGGACAATTGATGATGAATAATTAAAATAGTGCTGCGGAGATATTCGTAGTGCTATTTTGATGTTTTCCTAAATTCCCATGGCGGGGTGGGATTGGGTTGCAACCATAAGCCAGTGCGACTTTTACGTGCGATGGACTCTAGCTCTGCGTAATATGTATTATTGGAATACTTTACAAAATGCCAGGCCATACCTGCTTTAAGCAACTCTTCATTTAAGTTCTTATTCCCCACCATTACGGTGGCTAATAAACGCTTGTATCGGTCTTTTTTATGGCCAATAAGGGTTACCATTTTCCCAAAGCACATACTTGAGGTAAACTGTTTGGCTCTGTTACCAAAATCTTGCTTTTTCTCCGGACAATCGATATCTAATAACCGCACTGCTTGTGGCTTCCCCTCCAATAAAATTTCAATCGTATCTCCATCTTTAATTCCAATGACTTTAGCCGTAATTGCATCGTTTTGGAAATTGGTATTAGAACAACAA
>JBIIAP010000302.1:0-3079 GCA_044239855.1 Sediminibacterium sp.
GAATTATCTCCGCAAGCGAGAGAATCTGATTAATGTATTTGTACTAATTGATAGCAGACATAAACCACAAAAAATAGATTTGGAGTTCATTAGTCAGTTAGATCAATGGGAAGTGCCCTTTTCATTGGCATTTACTAAAACGGATAAAGAAAAACCGGCTGTTGTAGAAGCTAATATCAAAGCTTTTTTTGAAAAGCTGAGAGAAACCTGGCAGTTTTTGCCTCAACATTTTGTAACCAGTGCCGAAAAACAGCAAGGCCGGGAAGAAATATTGAATTTCATACAAATGAAAAATGAATCGGTTGCCAATCGCAGCTAGTAGAGCACTAATAATATTTAATTGAAAAAACAAAGCAGATGCACAGGATCAACCTGATATGCATCTGCTTTGTTTTTATTGATAAGTTAAACAGGATGTATGTAGCGTGAGATGATCAATTAAAAATCATCCTCCTCATCGTCATCAAAACCACCGTCTTTGTCGTTGAATAAATCGAACTCTTTAAAATCTTCATCAATTTTAAAATCTTCTTCCTCACTTTTCTTCTTGCCGCCTGTAGCAGCTGCTTTACCCTTACTTTTTGGAATATCAAATTCATCAAAGTCCGGATCCCAGCTATCTTCATCGTCAGAAGATTCCCAGTCATCATCAACTTCAACATCATCCTCATCGTCGTCGTCATCCGACTGCTTAGATGTTACTTTACTACCACTCTTTTTAGATGGAGTTTTTTCAAACTCATCATCATCAAAATCGTCTTCCTCATCATCAAGCGGCTTTTTGCTTTTAGATGAAGGCTTTACATCGGCATTTTTTGCCGGTACTTTTGTGGAGGATTTTTTATCCTTATCAGACTTCGCTGCCATATTTCTAAAAGGATTTGAGATGTAAAATTTGCACTCAAATTTGTATTAACCAAAAAAATTTTTATAAAAGAAAAAATACCTGAAAATTACAATGGAACTATTTGATCCCGGCCCGGGCCGTTCGATACAAATTTTACCGGTGCGCCAATGTACTTATTGATAAAATCAATATAAGTATTCATATCCGCAGGTAATTCCGCCGCTTTTTTCATTTGAGTGGTATCAGTATTCCAGCCTTTAAAACCTTGTAAAACAGGGTCTATTTTAACTCTCGACATTTGGAAAGGAACCTCTTTAGTTTCATTTCCATCTATATTATAGGCGGTGCACACTTGTAAATCTTTGAATGCATCTAATACATCAGCCTTCGTCATAATTACCTGTGTTACACCATTGATCATGCAAGAATATTTCAACGCAACTAAATCAATCCATCCACAACGGCGCGGTCTGCCTGTAGTTGCACCAAATTCACTGCCAATTTTTCTCAATTCTTCTCCGGTTGCATTTTCTAACTCAGTTGGGAACGGGCCACTTCCTACACGTGTACAGTAAGCTTTGGTTACACCCATTACTTCATTTATTTGCT
Organism: Sediminibacterium sp.; assembly: GCA_044239855.1. Lineage (GTDB taxonomy): Bacteria > Bacteroidota > Bacteroidia > Chitinophagales > Chitinophagaceae > Sediminibacterium. Next base: position 1,457 of record JBIIAP010000302.1, read on the forward strand.
TAGGAGATACACCCAATCCGGTGCAAACGCCTGCCGAAATGGTGTTAGAAGAAGTTACAAAAGGGAATGTGCCGAAATCAATATCTAACATACTTCCCTGTGCGCCTTCTGCTAATACTTTTTTGCCCTTGCTGATGGAATCATTAATGAAATATTCACAGTTAATTACATTCAAGGTTTTCAAAAACTCCAATGCTTCAAAAAACTCGTCTTCCCAAGCGGAAATATCTTCAATAAAATGAAAATTATCTAATAATTTCTGATGTTTTAATCGAAGTTTAATATACTGACTGGTAAAATTCTTGTCTAACAAATCTCCAACACGTAATGCATTTCTGCCGGTCTTGTCCATATAAGCAGGTCCAATACCTTTAAGTGTTGATCCGATTTTACTTTCTCCTTTAGAAAGTTCCGATGCTTTGTCTAAGGCGCGGTGAGTAGGTACAATAATATTGGTTCTTTGAGAGATAAATAAGTTCTTTCGAACATCAATTCCATGAGCTGCAACTGCATCACATTCTCTTTTTAAAGTAACGGGATCCAGTACCACACCGTTTCCAATAATATTAACTTTATCCTGATGAAAGATGCCTGATGGAATCTGGTGCAATACCATTTTCTTACCATCTACATACAGGGTGTGGCCTGCATTTGGACCGCCCTGAAAACGGGCTACCACATCGTAATTTGGCGCAAAGTAATCAACAATTTTGCCTTTCCCTTCATCGCCCCATTGTAAACCAAGTATTACATCTACCATAATAGTTTTTCTAGGTGGCAAAAATAAGGCAAGGGAATGGAATGCTAAAACCTAATTCTCGGTTTCAAATCGATCAACCGTTTGAATTCCGGATAAAGATTTTAATCGGTACACCAATTCTTCCAATTCTTCTTTATCGTGAACAAAAACCTTGATGGTTCCTTCAAACAATCCCTCTTTAGAATCAATACTTAATCCCGCAATGTTAATACGTAAATCTCCGCTGATAATATTGGTTATTTTATTGATTACGCCTACATCGTCAATACCAACAATACTTAAGCCGGTTAAGAAAGAAATCTCTTTGTTCTTAGCCCACTTGGTTTTAACCACTCTGTGTCCATAATTGGCCAGTAATTGTGTAGCGTTAGGGCAGCTGGTACGATGAATAATTAAGCCTTTACCGGTACTTACAAAACCAAATACATCATCTCCCGGAATGGGGTGGCAGCATTTAGCAAGGGTATACATTATTTTATCGCTGCTTTCACCAAAGATGATCAGCTCCGAGTCTTTTTTATCAAATTTTTGTTGCGGAGTTTGATCGGTTGTGTGTTCTGTTAGTACCGGCTTTGGTTTAGGTATTTCTATTTTATCTCCTAATACCTGAAAATCTTTAAGTTCTCTAAGGTCAATAAACTTAGTGGCAATTCTATAATGTAGATCCAGCGAAGAAGTTAATTTATAAAAATGAACGAGTTCTTCAATATTATGCTGACTGTAAGCAGCTCCCATGCCTTCTAAACGACGTTGAAGCACATATTTTCCGTCTTCGGCAATTTTTCTTTTCTCTTCTCTGAGTGAATCTTTGATTTTGTTTTTTGCCTTGGCTGTTACTACCATATTCAGCCAGTCTTCAGAAG
>JBIIAP010000080.1:0-10197 GCA_044239855.1 Sediminibacterium sp.
CCATGGCACTTAATGCCTTGTGCTTGATAACGCCTTCTTTGGTTGGCCTGATCGCTACTCCTGCAACTGAAGATGCATAAGGAAGCACACTCATTTGTTTATGATAAATCTCAATATTTTTAAATGGCTCATGATTGTTTTTAAAACCCAAATGCGAAACTTTTAAATATCCGTTGGGCAATATTTCATGTATTACCTCTAAAATATTACTTCCATTTTTATAAAATAATATTTGGAAAGTGGAGGCATTAATAATACTGGATTTAACTTTATCGGCTAAATTCAAATCATCAAACGCCCGCTCAGTATCATCTGGTATAACGGTGTATTGTGTATAAAATGCTTCATTTTCAATAGACACCCAATTAATACTAATTGCAAGGGCATGACCATTGTTGGTACTTTCTATTTTACAATTTCCACTTTTAGGCTCAATACCGTTCTCAAAAACACATTTCTCTGGAAATAACTGCCAGCTCGCTAAAAAATTATACGCTTGAACCATTTAAAATATTGAATAAAAATAAATTATGTTACTAGAGCTTATTTAACGGTAAAGTCAACTTGTACGGTTCCCCATTTTATAGAAATATTACCTTCCGCAGTTGCACTGTATGTTAATCTTTCAGAAGAAGTTGATGCCTTAGTAGGTTTAACATTAAATCTTAAGATGTCTTGAGATTGCGCATAATCATAAGCACCCCATTGTTTCCAGATCTTATTCAATATTAATGTCCAATCATTTCCATTATCTATCACAAAAAAGCTGTACTTGCCGGCTGGGATACTTTTTCCATTTATAGATACAGGTTTGCTAAATTCAAAAGTAGTTGCGTCATCAGCGCCTGCTCTCCATATTTTGCCTTGCATTGGTTCAACATCTTTACCTACCGTTCTTCCTTTTAAGGATGGGGCACTGTATTGAATGGTTACAACTGTTCCATTGTTTAATTTAGTGGAAGTACTTGTTGCCGGACTTGCTTTTTGCGCGGATAAAGCACCCACAATAAAAGTACAAACGGTAATAGCTAAAATTTTGAAGTTGTTTTTCATGTGTTTATATTTATTGTTATGAATAATTACATGGAATATACGCTGCAAACATATCGTTGAATACGCAAAAATTGTTTAAGGCTATTACATGTATCTTAAATATACAAATAAATAGTAAAAAAGTTTATTTCTCGATCCTTAATTTACCCGAATAAAATCTGGTTTATTTACTAATTCAGCTATATATCTAAATTGAAGATCGGTAGTTAAGCTTATTTTCCAAGTATTCAATACAGAAACTGTTCTGGGTAGGTAGGAAATCTTTAGTTCAATTGTTCCAAATACTAAATTTTCATTTCTGGTCCTTACCCCACCACCAAATGCAGAATAAAAGTCCCCGGTAGCGTTACTTCGACCAAAATTTTTTAAATAAGAAAAATTTACAAAGCTAAACGGAGCAAAATTAAATCCTATTAGTTTCCATGTATTGTACAGTACAGTTTCCAAATTTAAACTAGCTCTTCCCGATGATTTTGTTTCGGGCTCTCTAAGCAGTGGTAAGCCATATATACTCGATAAACGAATAGGGTCGTTTAAAAATGTATTGAATTGTTGTGTAAAACTGCCACTCAAAAAATGGCGGGAGTACCAAGTGCTAGCTCCTAATCTTCTTAATCTGGTAAACATTTCTAAGCTCCCTAAAAAACTAATATCTTCTATTCTATTGTAATTGTAATAAGCTCCTCCCTTTAAATTGTAATTGAAATAATTGTTTTTTGTACTAAAAAAATTACGCCGGTAATCAAATCCACCATACCATCTTGGGAAATCATTTTTATTAGTCCATCCTGTAGTAAACGAAAGGTTAAAACCTTCAGGAACATCTTCATTTCGGCCAAAACCATAAATAAAATTCGTATGGTAAAAATCCTGTTCAAAAATGGTGTAAGACGCAATAATGCCACTTAAATCATTAAATCGACTGTCATAATTTAATAACTGATTTTTGGGTATAGTGCGAAAGTCACGATTAAAAAGCCGAACTGCAAAAATCTTTTTTAATCTCCCATTGAAATTTAATTTAGTTTGCTGCTTGGCGCCAATATTTAATCCTAACCAACCATCAAAGTTGGTATAATTATATTGGTAAAATTGCTGAAAAATTGAATCAGCACTATATCGGTTCAGTGTTTTATTTTTGGATAATTCAATTCCCCCAGTTAAAGCATGGTATGGGCTCACTAAAGGTAATTCCCCTTTAATATATGCACTGGTCTCTTCTCGCAGATTGCTATTAAAGGCTGGATTTTGATTTTTATATCCAAGGGCTAGATTTACAAAACTACCGGCAATATTCCTTTTTAGAAATTTCATTCCAAATCCATAAGTAGGCTGCCGTTTGATGTCGATTAAATTATTGAATTGAAAACTATTTCCACTGCCAAATAAATTGTCGTTGTTAAACTCAAATATTGTTTTATCCGGAGTAGCTTCACTGATACTTCCTCCTATTGGAAATATGTCTTTAAAAATGATTAATACGTCAACAGAGTCCTGTGTTGTTAGTATTTCTACAACTTCTATTTTAGAATCTTGTAAATAAGTAAGATCTCTGAGAAATTTTTCATTATCAGCCATTAAATTGGGATAAAGTTTATCTCCCTCTGTAAAAAATAAATTATTTCGTATTATTTTTTCCTTGGTATTTACATGTAATGCATCTTCCAGTTGATTGAAGAACTGTTTTAATGAAGAAGAACTGTCTTTTTTGGATTTGCTGAATCCTGATTTTTGAATTTGAATAGTCCGAATAATTTTACCCAGATAAGGTTCAAAATTCGCAGCGTTTTTTAACGCATTTTCTTGAGGGGTGTTATTTATAGTATAGTTAACGGAAACCGACTTGCCAATTTTGCCTAAGATCCCTTTTTTGTTCGCTAAAAAAAATACGGAATCTTGTTTGTTTTGAGCGAAAACTATACTTGAATGTAGCATACAAAATAGTATACACAATAGTAGAATAGCTTTCCTTATCACACAATTATTCTCCATATCTAATAATGCTTCGGCACTTTTTTGTATTGTTAATTATAATACATCCCAAAGCAATCAATTGTGAATTAATAAAGTAAGAAAGATGCGAAATGTTTAATTATTTAATCCGATAATATATCGAATTTAGATTTTGGCCTTTTTTCAATTTGCCATTTAAAACCACGTAATCTTAATTCATCATGATTAATTTGCCGCATAGGATAGGTAGTGCCTTGTAAGTTTCTTATGAACAACACTCTATCCGGTTTACTTTCTTTAAAATAAACATCAATTACATCGGCAGTAGATTTATTTACCCCAATGAATTTTTTATTGTCATCTGTAGCGTAATATATATTAGATGAATTGCCTTTTGCATGCATTAAATGCACTTTCCCATCAGTAAATAATGTATTAATAATTCGCCCCTTTAATTGATTAAAATAATCTGAACTGTCTACCCGATTGATAGCCATTGCATTTTCAAATACATATACACGTTCCGGTTTCTTTTCTTTGATATATAAATAAATGGTATCTCCGGTTATTTGATTTTCTTGCGCCCAAATGATGGGAGATTTAAATAACCTGAAAACAGAATCTTTAAGGGAGTAAAATAAACTATCACCCACGGCTTGTAGTGAATCGGAATAAATTTTTACATGATAAAATGCTTCAAAAAATTTATCACTACTGTCTTCTTTATTATGCACCATTTTAGTGGGTGTTATAGCGCTATCCCTAACATTTGGAACTGTTCTGGTCTTCATAAAGTCAGAGAGTTTGGCGGTATAAAGCGTATCAGCAGATATAAATATTGAGTCTGCACCTTGCTTTATTAATAAAATGGGTTTTTGTGTTGCTAGTAATGAATTCTTTTTATTATTAGTTTTTATGTTATTAGCAATCATGTCAAATCCCTGAACCGAATCTTTACTGCGATAAACTGCATTGCCCCTGAATTCTCCTAATCCACTAGAATCATCAAAAGCCATTTCATCTGCAGTAAATGTATACGTGCTGTCTTCAATAAAAGATCTTTTATACAACTCCGCTTTCTTATTTTTCATATCATAATAGCCTGATTTGGTTTTTATGATACGTTTTTCTTTTAAATTATTAATAGTAGTAGGGGAGGTAAAAGTAGCAATCTCTGTTCCTGTATTATATTGTAGTGTATCACTGATTATTTTATTATTGGGGTCTACCATTAGTACCTTTCTTTTAAAGATTACATCTCTGGTATCTCCATAATAATAACCTTCCTGACTGGTTAATACTGATTTTTTATTAATTAGTTTCCCCCCGGTTAAATAAATGCCTATTTTAACGGCAACGTCATATTCTAAAGCATCAGTTGTTAATTCTCCCTTACCATCAGTTAGTTTTACCTTGGTTTTTAAAAATGCTTTTCTTTCTTTACCTAAATATTTAAGGTATTGTGCATAGGTATGTATGCTGTCTGCGTCATTAATATGAACATTCCCAAATGCTTCTAATGTATTTAATTGACGATTAAGAATAGCACTATCCGCATAAAATAGAGTATTGCCTTGTTTTACTTGTACTTTACCGGCTAATGAAATGAAATCGTTTACTGAATCTAGCTTGAATAAATTATATCTTTCTGCAAAAAGGAAATCTAACCTGGTTCCTTCTTTGATTGTTGTGTCTGTATCTTGTCGTTGTGCAACAACAAATAATGGCAACAAAAATAGTATCAGATATACATTATATTTTCTAATCATTAATTAGAGGTCTTTATCGAATCATTTAATGGAGCCATTATTGGGGCGGTTTTATCTTTTTTGCCAAAAACAGAAATGCTAACGTACCGTTTAGGATGTACTCTTAAATCGTCTACTAATGTATTGGCACTTCTAATCGTGTTATTCAGATTATTATATAAAGCTTTATCATTGATTAGTTTCCCCAATGAACCATCCTGAGAATTAACTTTTACTAATAGTTCGTTTAAATGTGTAACAGCTGCTTTAAAATTAGATATCGTTCCCTCTATGTCTGCTTTTGATAGATTATTGGTTGTTTTAGATAAATCATCTAGTGTATTAGAGATTTTTTCGTTGTTTGAACTGAGATTTTTAGTGAAACTATTTACATGATTCATCGACTGCGCAATTGAACCGGTTTGTTGATTTAACATATGTTCAAGCGAAGCAGAAGATCCTACTAAACTAGCAGTTGTTTTATTAATATTGGCAATTACTGATTGAAGATTATTTTTTGTAGTAGGATCAAATATAGTATTGATGTTATTCATAACATTATCAAGCGTTTGAATGGTTGTTTTCAATTGATCTGCTACCGGATTTAGTTTGTCCATTATTCCACTTAATACTCCGTTAGAACTTCCTGATACCAAGGTGTCTCCTGTGTTTAAGTAAGTAGCTGCACTCCCCAATTTTATTTCCATGCTGGGTGTACCTAATGGATTGGTATTGATAGTTGCTACCGAGTTAGTAGGTATATCATAGTCTTCTTTTAATTTAATAGTAATAATAAAACTGGAAAGTTTTTCATCTGCGTTTTCTATGTCAGAAACAATGCCAACCGGAAATCCATTAACATAAACAGGATTAGACACCATTATTCCTTTCGTCTCTTTATATCGGGCATGTAAATAATTGCCTGTTTTTAAAATTGTTTTACCTTTTAAAAAATTAAATCCAAGGATTAAGAGTGTAATTGCAATGGTGGTTAATGCGCCTACCTTTGTTTCATTCGAAATTTTCATCTGTATCAAGAGGTTGTTTTATAAAGTAACGGGCAAATATGTTTATTTGCCCGTTCAGATCACAAAATTAGTATTAAATTAAACTGTATGGGTATTAATTATATGCTATTTAAATTATTTATTTGCGTAATGTATTTGATCCGGTGTTGGTTAATTGCTTTTCTAAAGAATATTTATATCTTTTTAATGCTTTGATTAGAACTTCACAAATTTCGGTTTGTCCTTCTTCGCTATTTAAATAATCCTCTTCTTCCGGATTAGATATAAACCCCGTTTCCACTAAAACCGCTGGCATTGCTACAGCATATAGAACAAAAATACCTTCTTTTCGCTGCTTGGCCTCTCTGCTTACTCTCCCCACTTTTTTAAATTCATCTTCAATGGTTAAAGCCAAGTCTGCGCTCCGTTGAAAGTATGTTTGGGTTTTCATACTCAATAACATCATTTTGGTAGGATCATTTTTCTCCAGCTCCTGCATCGCTTTTAATGATTCACTGTCAATATCCTCATTTTTTATTAGGGCATTCATTCTACCAGAAGTTTTATCCACTGGATAAATAAATGTTTCTGTACCTCTTGCCGGATTGGGGGAGGTCCAGGTATGGTAACTTTTAACTCTTCTGGTATATTTTTTTCTTTTTTTGCCTTTCCCTTTGTAGTATGTTTCTGTGGTATACCCAGCAAATTCACTATGCCGGATGGGTAGCGCATCATTAACGTGAATACACAAAAACAAGTCACCCTTAGCCTGATTAGCTATTTCTGCCTTTCTGGTAACATGGTCATACACATCCGTTCTTCTGGTCATAACCACTTCAACATCTGGAATGGCTTCATTCATCATTTTCTCTAATTTTAGTCCAATTGCCAACGCAATATCGCTTTCATTAGAATATCTGCCTCTTGCTCCACCATCGCTTCCCCCATGACCCGGATCAATAACAATTCGTTTTAATGGTTGTTTTTGAGTAGGCCTTTTTTCCTTTTCGGTAAAAGAGGTTAGCGAAATTGTTATTACTGCCAGTGTCAAAAAAGCAGTGAAATGTCTTCTATTCATATCTTTTCTTTAAACGAATCAAAACGATTTACCCAAATACACCAATTAGACCCTAATTTTGCGGCGCTATCATGAGTAGAATTTGCAAAAATAACGTAAAAACAAGGCATGCTATTGTATTGTCCCTTTTTTTAGGGATATTAACATTTTATATAGATACTTCCAATGCCGCCCCTTTCCTAAGCAAAATATCGCTAAATGATACGTTAGCTCCGGTTAATAACAAGCTTGGGAAAGATTCTACCCGCCCAAAGATTGATACGCTGCTGATTTCTAAAGATTCAATAGATACGCCTATACAATATGTTGCCGATGATTCAGGTGTGTTAATTGTGCCTACCAGAGAGTTTTTTTTGTATGGGAAGGCTAAAGTTGATTATACCGATTTAAAACTAGAAGCTGCCACTATTAAGTTTGATCAGCAATCTCAATCAATTAAAGCATATGGGGCACTGGATACTACCGGTAATCCAACCAGTAAACCTATGTTTATTCAGGCTCAAATGAAGTCTTTAAGCGATTCTATTTTCTTCAACATTAAAACAGGTAAAGGATTAACTAAAAATACTTTTTTTCAAGAGGGAGAAATATTTGTAAACGCATTAGATCTTAAAAAAGTAAGTGCCACAGAGGTTTTTGCAAATCGTTCCAGATTTACCACTTGTAATTTAGATACCCCCCATTTTAATTTCAGGACTAGTAAATTAAAAATTATTAATGGCAAAATGGGTATTGCTGGCCCTACTTTTCCTGAATTTGAAGGGGTCCCTTTGCCTATTGGAATTCCTTTTGCTATTTTCCCGATGCAAAAAGGACGTCATTCCGGCATTATGGCACCCCAGTTTAATGCCAGTCCCGATTTTGGTTTAGGACTGGAAGGATTAGGATATTATAAAGTACTTAGTGATAATTTCGATGTCACTGCCAGAGCTAACTTATATTCATTTGGTGGCTGGAACTTAAATTTAAATTCCAGATATATTAAAAGATATGCGTATACGGGTAACCTTAATCTAACATTTCAAAATACAAGGTCATTAAACAGAAGTATCAACACCAACGATGAATTTACCCAATTCAAATCATTTATGATCAATTGGAGTCATAGTAGAGATAGCAGAGCCAGGCCCGGTACCTTTTTTTCTGCAAATGTAAACTTTGGTAGTAGCCGATTTAATCAAACTGTTTTAAATAATCCCTACATTAATTTCCAAAATCAATTAAGTTCTTCCATCAGTTATGGAAAAGATTGGAAAGGCAAATACAATATGTCTTTGAACTTAAATCATAACCAAAACAGCAATACTAGATTGGTAAATATGAACCTGCCAACTGTAAACTTTAGTATGATTACCATGTATCCTTTTCAACAAAAAGACAAAATAGGAGCAGGGAAATGGTATGAAAAAATTGGGGTAGGTTATACGGGTAACTTCCAAAATCAGGTTTCTTTTTATGATACTGCATTTAATATAAACAGATTCCTAGACACCATACAATATGGAGCATCGCATAACGTACCTATTACTTTATCATTGCCTTCATTAGGCCCGATTACAATTGCTCCCAGTGTTTCTTATGAAGAAAGATGGTATGGCCAAAGAAGGTTTATGTCGTGGAATAATACTAGCCAAAAAGTAGACACTTTAAAACAACGTGGATTTTATACTGCTCGTCAAATGAGTTTTGGATTAGGAATGAGCACAAGAATATTCGGTACCTATAAATTCAAGCCCACTAGTCATCTTATGGCAATTCGGCATGAAATAAGACCCTCCTTATCTATCAACTACCATCCTGATTTTGCTGGTAAATACTATTATACTACTAAAGTAGATACCTCCGGAAGAACCATGCGTTTTTCTCAATTTGATGGAGGTATTATAGGAAGTTTTGGTGAAGGCACATTTGGCGGTATGGGATTTGGTATCGATAATTTATTGGAAATGAAGGTGAAAAATACCGAGGATACATCCGACACCAAGGGTAAGAAAATAAAATTAATAGATGGATTTGGTTTTAGTTCTTCTTATAACTTTTTGGCAGATAGCTTTCAATTAGGTTATTTTAATATTTATGCCAGAAGTACATTGTTCGAAAAAGTTAATATAACTGCCAATGCCAGTATGGATCCTTATCAGGTTGACAAGAAAGGATATAGGGTGAATCAATTGATTTTTGATCCTGCTAAAATGAAATTTGGAAGAATTACCAGTGGAAATATCGCTTTATCCACCTCATTTAAAAGCAAATCTAAAGATGGCAAAACTGATAAAGAAAAAGATAAATCAATTCCGGTTGACCCTTTTTTAACTCCAGATGAACAACAACGACAACTTCAATTTGCCAGAGCCAATCCCGCTGAATTTACCGATTTTAACATCCCTTGGTCAGTCAATCTTTCTTATTCGTTTAACTTTACTAATAGGCTATTGCCCGATTTTAGTGGGTATAAAACAGAAACATTTTCCTCATTAAACTTTAGTGGAGACTTTAGTTTAACCGATAAATGGAAAGTGGGGGCAACTGGTTATTATGATATTTCTAGAGGAAATTTACAGCAACTAAGTACATTTATTTCTCGTGAAATGCATTGCTGGCAATTGTCTATTAATATTAATCCTGTTGGTTTATTTAGGTCGTTTAATGTTACAGTTAATCCTAAATCAGGAATCCTGAGAGATCTCAGGATAAATAGAAGCAGAACGTTCTCTAATTCAAGTTATTAATCAGCACCTGATTAACTGGTCATCAAGCATGTTTTGTGTAATATTCATGCATCTTTTGAAAAACTTTATCTTTTAACTCTTCAGAACTTAACCCATTCGATTGTATTGGTTCCAAAAAATTAATGGATAATTGTTTAGGTAAAAAGTAGAAAGCTTTATTGTTGGGAAGTGATTCTTTCGTATTTAATATAATAGTAGGAATGATTGCATGACCAGTGTCTACTGATAGCTTAAACGCTCCATCATAAAATTTTTTCAAAGGCTGGTCTGTTCTGTTCCTCGTACCCTCGGGATAGATGCACATGTGAATTCCCTTACTTAAAATTTTTTTCATGTATTCATAACTTTTTCTTCTACTTGCATCATTTTTTCGGTCAACTAAAACAGACCCTCTTTTATAAAACCATCCAAATAGCGGAATCTTAGCAAAAGATTTTTTTGCAATAGTTTTATTGGGCCCAGGAATAAATGGGGAAGATAATGGAACATCTAACAATGAATTATGATTACAGGTAACTATATATGTTTCACCACGTAAAAAATGTTCTTTCCCTGTTATCTTTACTTTACAACCTACTAGTGTTAACCATATACGCATCCATCCTCTTGCTACCTTAATAAAAAAATAC
>JBIIAP010000303.1:0-3074 GCA_044239855.1 Sediminibacterium sp.
AGGGTTACTCTTAAATAATGAATCCATTTATAATGATTTAATGCGTGCTATATGGCATCACTTACCAATTGAAAATAATTACACATTAATTAGCTCCGATGGTCAATATTTAATGTCTAAAAATTACATGATAGTACCTTGTTACTTTAATAATATTGAAATTAATGAATATGGTTTATTCAAATGTGAGGTTAGAGGATATAGCTTTCAATGTGGAAAGTATAATTTTGAGATATCTGATTACGATTTGGATTACCTAAAAACAACCCGATCTATTTATTATTGGGATAGTCATGGACATTTCTTGGATGAATATGAATTTGAAAAATTTAATAAAATAATAAAAAATATCAAAGTCGATAATTACAGTTTATTAAAGGAACTTAATGATTCTATTTTTAAAGTAGTAGGGCCAAAGCATAATGTATGGAGATTAAATGAGGGAAAAGTACATATAAAGTGGAATGTTCAAAGAGAAGACGGGCTACTTTTTTACAGTGAAGAATACAGTAGGCCTGGAAGTGATACCTATACAGATTTTGAATATGTGAGAGATAGTTATGGAAATAGTATGTATGTGAATGATTTTTATAGTGGACTCAAATGTCTCCATAATGGCTCAGCATATTTAAAACAATTAAAAGTAGAATTTTTGAAAAAAGAAACAAGTAAGTTTATTTGAATTAAAAGATCTATGTAAAAACTTTTGGTAACACTTTCATTTAGAAAATGTCTGTTAACCTGATACTAATGTAGTGAAGTGCAATAAAATTTATTTTTAATTATTTAGAGTACTTTGTACTATAAATTTGCAACATCAATATGGTGTGAACCGCACCAGTTAAATTATGAATTACTGAAATATGATTAAAAAGAATTTTTTAATAATGCTGGTTTTATTGGTTTGCTCAACAAGTATTTCAGCTCAAAAAAGTGAAGTGGGCAATTGGTTTATTTATTTTGGTAATCAAAAAATAAACAGAAAATTCAATTGGCACAACGAAGTGCAATACCGAAATTTTAATTTCGCCGGCGACTTACAACAATTATTACTTAGAACAGGAATTGGTTATAACCTTACCGAAAATAACAATAACCTTTTATTGGGTTATGCCTTTATCAATTCGCAACGGTATTTACCCAATGCTGTTGATAAAGTTGGGAACAACGAGCATCGAATTTATCAGCAATTTATTACCCGTCAAAATTTTGGAAGAGTGTTCTTACAGCATCGCTATCGAATAGAAGAACGCTTTTTGGAAAATGATTTTCAGCTTCGGTTTCGTTATTTATTGGGGCTAAATATTCCCCTAAATAACAAAACCATGACCGATAAAACTGTCTACGCATCAGCCTATAACGAATTATTTATTAATGCAGCAAGCCCGGTTTTTGATAGAAATAGATTGTACGGTGCTTTGGGCTATGTTATTAATAAAAGTTTTAGGGTAGAAGCTGGTTTTATGACTCAAACCTTAGAAAACTCCTTTCGTCATCAGTTTCAATTTGTCGTTTTTAATAATTTACCCTTTAATCATGAAAAATAAATTGTTGGTAAAGTTTAACTGAAAATCAACAATCATTCAAGTAAATAATAAGAAGCATTCAATAATAAAACGTTTGATCAATATTATATACAACCCTATAAAATAATCTGGTTATGAAAAATGATTATTTAGACAGTGCAATCAAACAGTTGGAGTATTACAAAATGCTTGGCGATAACACTTTCAATCAACTAACTGAGGAGAATCTGTTTTATCAGTTCAACGAGGAGTCTAATAGCATTGCAACAATTGTAAAGCATCTATGGGGAAACATGCGCTCCCGGTGGACTAATTTTCTACATACAGATGGCGAAAAAGAATGGAGAAATAGAGACGCTGAATTCGAAAATGATTTGACTGACAAAATAGATTTATTAAATAAATGGAATGAAGGCTGGAGCTGTTTATTTAATACATTAAATAGCTTGACACCCGAAGATTTAAATAAAATTATTTACATAAGAAATCAAGGACATACTGTAACGGAAGCCATTAACAGACAACTGGCTCATTATCCGTATCATATTGGTCAAATTGTATTTTTAGGTAAAATGTTGCTGAATAAACAATGGTTATCGCTTTCCATACCAAAAGGAACTTCTAAATCATATAACGCAGATAAGTTCTCTCAGCCAAAAGAAAAAAAGCATTTTACAGATGAATATTTGAAGGATTCAGCTAAATAAACATCTACCTCACATGCAACCTCTCTGGTAAAAAAAACTCCCTATCAATTTTATGGTGCGGTAAATATTGCTATTATTCACCCCAACCTTGCGATGAATAATGCCTATATTTAAGGCAGCAATTCAATAAAAAATTTGAAAAAAAATACTTTAAAACAGATAATATATGCCTGAAACTTTAATTTATAAGACATCATATTTTGACGATAAATTTTCGATTTTTAATGAAAAAAATCTATGGTTGCTTTTATATAAAAGTTCTTGGATAGGCTGGTCGGAGGATGTGTTTATAGATGAAAATAAATACCGATTTACGCGCAAAGGAATTTGGCATCCTCAAATAATTATCACCGACAAACTTAGTGGGAATGAAGTAGCTACTACTCAAGTAAAATTTCCATTCTTTGGATTTAATCCAACTGCTGTTACGCATTTTAAATCGGGGAATATATATAACTGGAATAGTAAAGGAATATTGAATTATAATTGGTCTTGGCAAGAAAATAATTCGGTTATTATTACATCTACCGAAAAGAATCATTTATTTACTATAAGCGGTGAAATAAATATTACTAAAGAAAACGAAGTATCCAAATTACTAAGTGTTCTCGGTTTGTATTTGCGCAGTTCAATTTATCGTAAAAATAAAATCGGAATTATTATAGGGTTAGTTATTGCGTCTGCAATTATTTACCGTTGGTTGCTTGGTTAAAAAAAAAAGCAAGATGCTTGATCATTTTTTATTGTTTGTATTCCATAATTTCATTTGCCATATTGAGTAAACCTGTTAAAGCTTTCTAATGGTAAGCATATTTTGTTTACGGCTATTTCATGTTTGTGT
>JBIIAP010000005.1:0-31005 GCA_044239855.1 Sediminibacterium sp.
CTAGTCCTGAATTAGCTGAGGATGTATTGAATGAAATTATTTTTTCATATTCAAACATAAGTATGGATGAAAAGAAAGAAATGGCAATGAATACATTGAAGTTTATAGAAACAAGATTGAATATAGTGGGTGGTGAATTGAATTTTATAGACAAAAAAATACAACAGTATAAAGCCAATTCAGACGCAGTAGATATAAGTACACAGGGACAGCTTTTTTTACAAAATGTAAGCACCAATGATCAAAAAATGAGTGATCTTAATATGCAATTGATGGTGATAAATCAATTGGAAAAAATTATTGCAGATAAAGAAAATAGTGTAGGAGTGCTTCCCATTTCATTAGGAATAAATGACCCAACTTTAAATCAATTAATGACCAATTTAAATAATGCTGAATTAGAGAGAGAACGTTTACGCAAAACAGTTGCAGAAAACAATCCAATGTTGGTATCTATTACAGATCAAATAGCTAAAACAAAAAGAAATTTGATGGAAGTTATACAGAATCAAAGAAATACTTTGGAAACAAATAAGACTAACCTTAGTGCTACTAATTCTTCATATAACTCAATGCTCCATTCAATTCCTGTTAAAGAAAGAGAACTGTTGGAAATCAGTAGGGATAAAAATATTAAAAGTGATATTTATTCTTTTTTACTACAAAAAAGAGAAGAAAGTGAGCTGTCTTATGCTTCTACATTGTCTGATAGTAAAATAGTGAATTATGCACTTTCAACGGGTAAACCGGTAAGTCCCAATAAGTTAATAATATTAGGTCTTGCTTTTGCTGCAATGTTAGGCCTACCTATATCATTTATAAATGCCAGAGAAGCATTAAATCCCAATATATTATATCGACAAGAAGTTGAATCATTAACCTCTATACCTATAGTCGGGGAAATAGACTTTAATAAATCAGGGAAGCAATTGGTTATTGAAAAAGGTAAAAGAAACTTTATTGGGGAAGAATTTAGGAAAATTAGAAATGCTCTTTTGTTTATGGGTGTAAATGGATTGCACAAAAAAATACTTATCACATCCGGTATATCAGGCGAAGGTAAAAGTTTCGTTGCTGCTAATCTGGCAATTAGTTATGCTTTATCTGGTAAAAAAGTTGTTTTAGTTGATATGGATTTACATAATTCATCCTTGTGTAAAATATTTGAAAAACGAGACGATCATGGGGTAAGTGATTATTTAATGGGGAAAGCAGAACTAAAAGATATTATTCATAATATACCCGCTTACGATAATTTATATTTCATATCATCTGGTATAGCTCAAGATATGCCATCGGAAATAATTGAGCATGTAAAGGTAAATGAGTTATTAAATTTTTTGAGTGATAAATTTGATATGACGATTATTGATTCTGAGCCTGTTGAGTTAGTAGCTGATGCTCGTATGCTTTCTGAAAAATGTGATGCCACATTATATGTGGTAAGGCATATGTATTCACCTAAACTTCTTTTAAAACGGTTTGACCAGAATAATTCTATCACGCCATTAACTAATCCAGGAATAATATTTAATGGGGTTAAAACACGTGGATTTATAAAAGACAATTATGGACATAGTTATGGATATGGTTATATGTATGGCGAGCAAGAATTAATAAAAAGAGAAAAGAATAAAAGGGATGTTGTTAGTTAACTATAATTGCGCCATAATTTATTTATAAATACTATTTTACAAATAGAATAGATTTTATTTTAAAGCTGTTTTGTAATATTATAAAGCAACAATTTTAAATAATTTATTTCAATTGTTGTTCATAGATTTTGTTTAATAATTTATTTCGTTTCAATCACAAACATGTAGTTGAACGTCGGCGAAGCCGTTTTTAAATCTAACAACTTATTATTTTAAATTAAATTGTTTGAAGGTGAAAACAAATTGGTATGTACTCTATACGAGGTCACATTGTGAAAAGAAAGTTGCAGCCCAGTTGGCTAAAAAAGAAATTGAACATTATTGTCCTTTAAATAGAGTAGTTAGGAAATGGGCAGATAGAAAAAAAGTACTGCATGAACCTCTATTTACATCCTATGTATTTGTAAGATCTACAGAACAATTACTGTACCAGGTAAAGCAAGTGTCAAATGATATTGTAAATTTTGTTTACTGGCTTGGTAAACCTGCAATTATACGTGAAAATGAAATTGAAAATATCAAACTATTTTTGTCGGAACATACAGATGTTAAGTTAGAAAAATGCAATGTAAGTATAGGTGATCCTGTAAGAATCTTATCTGGCCCATTTATGAATAAAGATGGAAACGTAGTATCTCTAGAACGCAAGAATATTAAGTTAGTTCTTCCTTCATTAGGTTATTTTATGACTGCAGAAGTTAAACTGTCTAATGTTGAATTAATTAATTTTCATTGTAGTACCGACAAATTAGTATCACTAACTAGTTAAATTTATATATAATTTTAATTGCTTTATGAATTTTTCATTAAGAAACATTTCGGCTTTTTTTCTTGCCAATATATATAGGGTTACTGGTTTGGTAAAATTTAAGATACAATATCTATTAAATAATGAAATTATTTTATCATTATATACCCATAATCCTGATGTTAAATATTTTGAATCATGTTTAAAATGGTTGATAAAAAAAGGGTTTAAATTTATTTCAATTATAGATCTCGATAAAATTTTAAATGGTGAAATTCCATTCCCTAAAGGAGCTGTATTAATAACTGTAGATGATGGATGGAAAGAAAATAAGCAAAATGTAATAGCACTTGCAACAAAGTATCATGTTCCCGTTACTATTTTTGTTACAACAGAACCTGTAATTAGTGGCAATGCTTATTGGTGGTCTTATATTGAAAAAGCTAATCAATTAGGTTTAACTAAGTATACTGTTAATGAATTAAAACGAATGAAAAATAATGATCGTTTACAAATTGTAAATGATGTTAAGAACATGATGAAAACAAATAGGGAAGCTTTAAATTTACAGGAACTCGTTGAGGCAAGTAATAATGAATGGGTTTCTATTGGAAGTCATACTGTTACTCACCCTATACTAATAAATTGTTCTGATAAAACTTCTTTTTATGAAATTGTTGCATCTAAAGATATATTAGGTAATTGGCTTAATAAACAAATTAATGCTTTTTCATATCCAAACGGTGATTTTTCAAGCCGTGAAATAAACTATTTGAAGAAAGCAGGTTATCAATTTGCATTTACAACAAAAGACGACTATATCACACCTAATAATATTATTGATTTATATACATTACCAAGAACAGATTTAATAGAAACAATTTCCTTTTCTGAAAATATTTGTAGAATGACGGGTGTTTGGTTTACTCAAAAAAAGCAATTCAATAAATTAATAAAATAAGCAAAACATCGATAATAAATTATTTCATGGCTAATATATATTATTATTTAATTGCTTTTTTCGTCATTGGAATCTTTGGTTTGTTAATGATGTTTTCAACTCAAAATAAAAGTCAGCTTTATATAAAATTTATTTTATTTGTTTATCCATTTATTTCATTAGATTTTTTCCCTACTCCACTTTCACCTAATCTGTTTGACTTTATTACAATTATTTACATATTTATGTTTTATAACCATCGTAAGGTTACAATACAAAATGGAAAGGCTTATTTATCTACATTTTACATGTTAACTTTTATTTTATTTTTAGGTATTTATTTTGCTGACAGTTTTACATATTTAACTAAAACCGCACTTTTACAATATTGCACCATTTTTATTTATGCAAAAATATTAATTGATGAATGTATCCTTAATAAAGATTTTATCTTTAGTGTAATTGATTATTTGAAAATTCCTTTAATTATTTCATTAATATTTCTAGTTGTCCAGTTAATAGTTGGACCATCTTTTTCTTTTGATAGATCACAAAATCAAAATGTTATGGGAGGAATGAGTATTCGCTATCCAAGTTTCTTTCAAGATCCTCAAAAATACTCACAATTTTTAGCTGTAAGCAGTCTATTATTATTAATAAGAAAAAAAGGCCTAGATAAAGCATCATTATATAATGTATTATTATTTGTAGTTTCCATTACTGCGATGATGTTTACCGGTGGCAGAGCTGGTTTGGGTGGGTTGCTTATCGGCATATTATTTCTTGTAATATTAGGATCTACCCAATATCGGGCAACAATAATTGTAGCTAGTTCATTTTTATTTTTCATTTTATTTAACTATGCGGAAAGTTTACCAATGTTTAATAGGGTTGTATCGCTTTCAGATGATTATGAATTTCGTTATTCCATATGGCAAGATGCTTTTAAAATATATTTAGACCATCCAATTTTTGGAATTGGTATTGGCAACTATTCTCACTATGTTTCGTTGCATAATCCGGATCAGTTTTGGTGGTCTGATAATGTTTACGCATATTTTGATCATCCTGAAAGTGGGTATTTAAAATTTTTAACTGAAATGGGGTCAATTGGTTTTATTTCCATATTTATACTCGTTTTGTTACCAGTTTATCATGCTATTTCTGTTTTTAGAAAAGTTAATAACTTTAATATTTTAATTTTAATTGCTGCCTTATTGAGTTGGTTAGTTAGCTTTTATACATTGTATTCATTTGATGATACAAGAATTAAAGTATTAATTGTAACTATTATTTGTTTTTTAATTACAAGTTATAAATGGGCTGATGTTAAAGTATAAGCTTCTTATTATTTTTGCTAATATTCGTAATTCAAATTTAATAAAAAATAGTTTTTGGGGAATTGCTGCTAATCTTTTACAGAACATCTTTTACAGTGTTTTTTTTATTGTAATTGCTCGAAAATATAGTACTGAAGAATTTAGTTCATATATTCTTGCTAATTCAATTTATGCTTTTATTGTAGCTTTCTCTTCAATGGGTTTGGGTCAATGGTTTATTCGTGAACTAATCGTTACTAATAAAAAAAATGAGCTCATTGCTCAATTTTTTAAAATACAGTTTATAACTGGTGTTTTGTTTTATTGCATTAATATTGTTTTAATTTTTACAATATATGATACTGTTTTGGTACGAAATTTGTCAATGTTTATTGGCATTAATATTATCTTCGACAATATTATTTATGTAATTACTTTCAATAATATAGCGCAACAAGAACAAAAAAAAAATTTCATAGTTCTTACAATTGAAGCTTTATTGAAATTTTTATCTGCATGTTTATTATATTTTATAGATTTACCAATAGTTTATTTATCAATAGTTTTAATAGCAATTAGATTAACTACGTTATCAATTTTTATTAGGATGGGTGTTTCCTACATTTCTGGTCTTGTATCAATTATTTCTGTAAAACTAAATTGGGCTACGTTTTTTAATATACTAAAAGAAAATTGGGCTTTCATTGTTATTGGTAGTTCTTCTGTTATTTATTGGAGAATAGGTATTTTATTGGTTTCTAAAAATTTGCCAATTACTGATGTTGCTATTTATGAAATTTCTTATAAATTTTTTGCAATAGCGCAAGTACTACCATTTATTGTTTCAACCTCGATTTTCCCTAAATTTATAAAAACTCTTCAAGCAGGATTATATGATATAAAAGTACTGTATAAAAAAGCTTTTATTGGGTACACAATCTATGGTTTATTTGTATATTCATTTGTTTTCACTTTTTCAGATGCATTAATTCCTTATTTATTTGGGATTAAATATTTTACTACACCATTATATTGTAAGGAGATGTTTTTAACCATACTTATATTTCCTACCGTATTACTACAAGCTAATTTATTGGTTGCTATGAAACTCGAAAAAATAGATATGAAATTAAATTTAGTTAGTTTAATAATTCATCTTTTTATTTCTAGTATAGGTTTATTTTATTATAAATCTCTATCTGTAATTAACTATTCTATTTTTATTTCATTTATTGCTTTTCATTTTTTACAAGATGTAATATTATACAGATTGAAAATTGTTTCTTTTCTTCATATATTTTTATTTTATTTATTTGCAATTTTATTTATCCTGTTTTATTTATTTACCACTCAATTATTTAATAAACAGCTTGTATTTATTTTGTTTTGGTTTTCATTATTTATTATATCCTTGTATTTAAAATTCATAAAAATTAGTTACAAAAAAAAATCAACTACAATTTATGATTTGTTATTTCAAAATACACTAGTATAATGGTTGTATTTTATTATGTTAATACATATTATTTGGATGCTGCAATTGAATTATTACAGTCTATAATTAATGACGTTGAATTGCATGTTATAATTGAAATTTCACCAGAATCGGCCACTTCTAATATTATAGATGTTGAAAATTTGAATAATTTCAATACCATAGAACACCCTTCTATAGTATTAGGTATTGAAAAGTGGAATGAATTAAGTAAACATTTTATAGGTGCCGCAAGTGTTCATTTTGCTGTTTTTAAAAATAAAAAAAGCATTTCTTTATCTACTTTATCAACTGTAAATAGTATTGCTACATTGATTAATAATATTACACCCAACGCAATACATTTTGATTCGATTACCCCAAGAATTTTAGGATTATTGCCATATATTTTTAACAAAAAAATATTTATAACCGTTCATGATCCACTTCCTCATTCTGGTGAAGGATCCTGGAAGATTAAATTTACTGAATTTTTGTATTTTACTTTTTCTAATGGATTATTTTTTTATTCGAATTTTGCAAAAAAACAATTTATTGATTCTCATTTTAAATTTAAGGCTAAGCAATATAATATTTTATTTCAACCATTTACATTTTTAAAACAATTTAAAAATCCTTCCAAAATTACTGGTACTACTATTTTATTTTTTGGTAGAATTGTTTTTTATAAAGGAGTTGATATACTTTTATCAGCCATACCTAAAATTATCAGTAAATATCCAAACGAAATATTCGTTATTGCTGGTAAGCTACAAGATGAGATTTTAAATATAAGTATTTTAAATGATTACCCATGCAATATTCGATTATTACCGCATCATATTCCAACAGCTGATTTAGCTAATTTAATTGAATCTTCTAAGTTTGTTGTTTGTCCTTATCGAGATGCTACTCAAAGTGGTGTATTAATGACTGCTAATGCATTAGGTAAAACTGTTGTTGCTACAAATGTTGGAGCTTTTCCTGAATATATATCCAATAATTACAACGGTTTATTGTCTTTGCCAGATGCAGATTCTTTAGCGAATACCATTATCAATGCTTTAGATAATAGTATATATATTAATCTTGAACAAAATGTACAATCTGATAGATCTCCTTCAATATTAACTACAAATAATAAAGTATTAATTAACGCATATACTTAATATTAATTTCAAAAAATATTTAATGGTTGGTAATCATAAAATTGCTTTTATTATTCAAGGTCTTGGAATTGGTGGTGCTGAAAAATTCTTGATTAAAGTAATTAACTATTTTTGTACAATTGGTTATCATCCTACTTTATTTATTTTAAATAATAATAATAATGAGTTAATAAATGAAGTAAACAAGCATGTAACCATATTATCTATAAGTAAGAAATTTAAGTTTGATCTATTTTCTTTTTATAAAATAAGGAGTTATATAAAAAAAAATAATATAGACACTGTTTTTGTTGTTAATTCTTATGCATTTTTTTTAACTAAAATATATTTCTTGTTTGATGTTAAAGTACAGTTTTATATTTCTTTACACTCTACCATTCCTTTTTCGAGAAAACTATATTGGCAAAATTTATTTTACTTCAGATTCTTGCAGAAGAGAGATATAATTATTTATTTATGTTATAATCAAAAAAAGTATTTAGAAAATACATATTTTATTTCTAATAAATTAACTGCTGTAATTTATAATGGTATTGATATTGAATATTTTAATCCAAATTTATTTAATTCAAATGATAAAGTTAATTTGAAAAACGATATTGGTATTTATGATAATGAGCCTATAATTTTAATAGTTGCTAGGTTACAAGATGAAAAATGCCATACGGATGCTTTTGATTCTCTCCAATATTTGCATGATCATTTTAACATAAAAGCTCATTTGTTGATTGTCGGTTCTGGTAATTTTGAATATGAACTACATTTAAAAAAATATTCCAAAAATTTATCTGTTTATCCATTTATACATTTTATTGGATCTAAAATTGATGTTAGACCTTATTATTTTATAGCAAATATGTTTACATTAACATCTAAAAGCGAAACATTTTCTTTGTCAGCTTTAGAAGCAATGTCATTTAATTTACCTTGTTCATTAACAAATTTAGGAGGTGCTAGTGAAATGATTATTGAAGGCGTTAATGGAAAATTAAGTAATCCAGGCAATATTTTATCTATAGCTGAAAGTTGGAATTATATTTTAAATAATCATTTACAAAGCAATGAAATTAGAAATCATATAATATTTCAATTTTCACAGGACTTGATGTTAAAAAAATATGAAAAATTAATTTCATAATCCTTTTTTTTAATTAAATATTTATGAAATTATATATAACTCTTGATTATGAATTATTTTTGATGATCCCTCCGGATAATATTGAACATTCTTTAATTGATCCCACTAATAAATTTAATAACATACTTAAGAAATATAATGTTAATGCAACTTATTATGTTGATGCTGGATATCTTTTTGCCTTAAATAAACAAAAAAAAGACTTCCCTAAATTAAATGATGATTTCAATAAGGTTGTTTCTCAATTACAAAATTTGGAATTGTCAGGTAATGATATAGGATTACATGTTCATCCACATTGGGAAGACTGTTATTATAATGGTTGTAAATGGATAATGAATCATTCAAGATACAAGTTAGCCGATTTTACTAAAGAAGAAGCTACTTCAATTTTAGTGAAATACTATATTTTATTACAGTCAATATTAAAATATAAAATTCAAAGTTATCGTGCTGGAGGATGGTGTATTGAACCATTCAGTAATATAAGAGATGCGCTGATAGATTGTGAAATATTTATTGACTCTTCAGTATTTATTGGTGGATTCTGTAATAATAAAACCCATCAATATGATTTTAGAAAATATCCAAAAAAAGAAACTTGGAAATTTAATTCTGATCCTTATCTTGAAGATCCAAATGGTTTATTTACTGAGTTGCCATTCACATCATATCAACTTAGTCCAATATTATATTGGAAAATTTTGTTCAATAAATTAATTTCTAAATTTTCCAACACTTTATATAATAATAAATCAGGTCATGCGATAAATCCTTCTTTTGAGGATGTATTGAAAAAATTATTTTTCAAGTCTTTTCATGCTGTATCTATTGATTCTTTTAAATCATCATATTTGAAAAGTATATATTTAAAACAAAAAATAAATAATACTTCCAATTTCAATATTATTGGTCATCCAAAATGTTTTTCCGAAAAAACATATCTACATGTAGATTCTTTAATTCAAACTGCAATTAATTCAGGAGATTCTTTTCAAACTATTTCTTCTATTAATAAATAATATTCTATGGAGCTTAACGCTATCATTCAACAAGTTAATGACATATTTATTGATTTATTTCAAGATAATACTATTGTTATTGAT
The DNA here is from genome assembly GCA_044239855.1 of Sediminibacterium sp. Classification (GTDB taxonomy): domain Bacteria; phylum Bacteroidota; class Bacteroidia; order Chitinophagales; family Chitinophagaceae; genus Sediminibacterium. The sequence continues at coordinate 9,550 of JBIIAP010000005.1, forward strand.
GAAAATACTACTAATGCTGATGTAGCAGCATGGGACTCATTAAATCATATACAAGTTATTACTGCAATCGAATCTAAATTTAATATCTATTTTGAAATCAATGAGTTATTAAATTTTACTAATATCGGAGATTTATGTAAATGCGTTCAGCTAAAATTGAATTAACATATGTTATTTACATCAATAGATTATTTTATATTTTTGTTTTTTGTACTTATATTGTATTATTTATTTCCTTATAAATTTAGAAAATATTTATTAATTGTTGCAAGTTTATATTTTTATGCATATGTAAAAATATCCTATACCATATTACTTCTAACATTAATATTTTTCAATTATTTATTGGGTATAAAAATTTCAAACACTTCAACATTATTTAATAAAAAAATATTAATGAGATTGGCTGTAGTCATTAACTTATTAATTTTAGTTTATTACAAATATTTAAACTTTTTATTAGATAGTTTCCTTTATTTGTTTAATATTAATATAACAAGTACTGTAACAACTTCAGTTCTTTTACCTCTTGGATTGTCGTTTTATACTTTTCAAAACATTGGTTATATTTTAGATATTTACCGTGGCTCACAAAAACCTGAAAGAAATATATTTAATTATGCTTTGTTTGTTATTTTTTTTCCAAAATTACTTGTTGGTCCTATTGAAAGAGCTAAAAATCTTTTACATCAAATTTCTTCTAATATTCATTTTGCTTATTCTAATTTAATTGAAGGTAGTAAAAGAATTGTTTGGGGTTTATTTAAAAAATTAGTAGTTGCTGAACGTATTTCTCTTTATGTTTCTGTAATTGATGCTCATCCTGAATATCAATCTGGCAGCACTGTATTTATTGCTTCTGTTTTATATACTTTTCAAGTTTATGCTGATTTTTCAGGTTATGCAGATATTGCTATTGGTTCCGCCAAACTATTTGGTATTAATTTAATGGAGAACTTCAATAGACCTTTGTTTGCTAAAAATTTAAGCGATTTTTGGCGTCGTTGGCATATTTCATTATCATCTTGGGTAAATGATTATATTTTTAACCCTATTTTATTGAATAAACGTAAATGGAAAGTTTGGGGTGTATTTTATGCTTTATTTATCAGCTTTATAATTATAGGTATTTGGCATGGTGCTTCATGGAATTATGCATTATTTGGCTTTATTCAAGCAATTATTCTTTTTGCTGAATTATTAACAAAGAAATTTAGGATTAAAATATCAAAACTAGTAAACCCTTTTTTGTATAACATTTTTAGTATTATATTGACTTTTCTTACAGTTAGTTTTTGTTTAATTATATTTCGGTCACCCTCATTAATTAAATCAAATAATATAATCCTTTCAATTTACAATAATAAAGGTGATTTATACATAGATCGTCCTTCTACTTTTATCTTTATTTTCATCGGTATTATATTAATGATGATATCGGATATTGGAAAAGAATTCAATCTAACTCGTATTCAATTGAATAACTCTTCTAATTGGATTGTTCAAAATATTTCTTACGCGTTATTATTAATTTATATTTTAATTGCTGCAGTTTTTGACGCTGGCCAGTTTATTTATTTTAGTTTTTAATTTAAATGATATATTATATATAGTTTAATCGGTGATTAATAATAATATTTCACCAATTCTTTTTTCACCAAAATAAATAAGAAAATTTCTCATGATTCATTATTTTAAAAGTAAAAGAGATTTATTTATTCTTAAATTTATATTTTTTTTATTTGTTTTATTAATTTTAGATTTTGTTGCTGGTAACACTTTAAAATATTTGTATTTTAAGCAAAATTCAGGTTGGTTATACAGAACTACCTATGCAATAGATAATACTAATGCTAATATATTAATTTTTGGTGCTTCAAGAGCTAATCATCATTATTGTACTAATTTATTTGAAGATCGATTAAAAATATCTACTTATAATACTGGTAGAGATGGTAATGCTATATTTTATCACTATGGAATTCTAAAATCTATTCTAAAAAGACATACTCCAAAAATTGCAATCTTAGATTTCAGTCATGGAGAATTCAAATTAAATCAGGATAGTTATGATAGAATATCTTCTTTACTACCTTATAACGATAGTCATCCAGAACTTAGATCTATAATACAATTAAAAAGTAAATATGAATCATATAAGTTATTATCTAAAATATATCCTTACAATTCTCTTATTTTTCAAATCACTGCTGGTAATTTAAAATCAAATCGAACAAGAATGAATAGAAATGATTTTAACGGTTATGTGCCATTAAGTCAAACATGGAAAGGGTCAATTGTTCATGAAAAAAAATTCGCTAACTATATAATTGATACATTAAAAGTTCACTATTTTAATTTATTTGTAGAAGATTGTATTAATTATGGTATAAAATTATATATTATCTTATCGCCCACTTTTGTAAAGTACGAAGGGAATGATTTGTCTATTTCTATAGCAAAAAAAATTGCATTGTCTCATAATATTCCATTTATTGATTTCTCAAAAGACATTGATTTTCTTACACAACCCTTTATTTATGCTGATGAAAGTCATCTTAATGATACCGGTGCTAAATTATATACAAGTAAAGTTATTAAAATATTACAACCAGACATTTCATCTATATTTAATTCAAAAAAGTTACTACTTCATTAAAATAATTTGTAAAAATTTAATTATTGTTTAAATAAAAACTTATGGTTTCTTCAACTACAAAAGGCATTTCATTTGATGATTTACTCATTCCCGATATTAATAGTAAAGTTAATTCAATAGTTAATAAAATTAATACTGACATTACTATTAAATTAAAAAGAAAAGGGGCTGTTGTAGGTTTAAGTGGTGGTATTGATTCTTCTGTTACTTTAGCTCTTACTGTAAAAGCTATTGGATCGGATAATGTTTTAGGCGTTTTAATGCCAGAAAAAGATTCTAGTGCTGATAGCAAAAAGTTAGCTATTCAATTAGCAAATCAGTTTAATGTTAAAACAATTGAATCTGATATTACTAGTGCTTTAGAAGGATTTGGTTGTTATGCTGAAAGAGATGCAGCAGTTAATAATATATTTCCAGAATATGATCCTCTTAATTATACAATGAAAATTGGTATTAATTCTGCAGGTATTAATAAGAATATCCCAACATTGTTTTATTTAACTATTGTTGATAAAAATGACAACTCAAAAAGTAAGATTCTTCCTTTAAAAGAATATTTACAAATAGTTGCTGCTTCCAATTTCAAACAAAGAAGCAGAATGTCTATGTTATACTATCATGCAGAAAGGTTACATTATGTTGTTGTTGGTACACCTAATAAACATGAAGTAGAGCAAGGGTTTTTTGTAAAAAATGGAGATGGTGCTGCAGATATTATGCCTATTAGTAATTTTTATAAAACGCAAGTATATCAATTAGCTAGTTATTTACATATTCCGGAAGATATAATTAAAAGAACACCCACAAGTGATACTTATTCTGCCGAACAAACTCAAGAAGAATTTTTCTTTCAATTACCATTTAAGGATATGGATATTCTTTGGTACGCCTATGAAAATGGATATTCATCATCTGATGTTTCAGAATCAATTGGTAAAACACCTGAACAAATTGAGGCGATTTTTCACAATTTTAGCAGAAAGCAAAAAACAACTGAATATTTAAGGATGCCTCCTATAAAAGATTATTTATAGATTTTTAATACAATTTATTTCAATATATTTTAATATCATTTATATGTTATCTATTCCTCAGCGTTTACTTGGTGAAGCTTTATTGAATACAGCTAATTTATATCCCAATAAAACTGCTATTATAGTAAAAGAAAAAGAATATTCATATGATCTATTATGTGAGTCTTCTAGAAATTTAGCTCTTTATTTAATTGAAGCTGGAGTACAAAAAGGAGATAGAGTTGCAATATATTTAGATAATTCTTGGGAAAGTATTGTTTCTGTTTATGGAGTAACTTTAAGTGGAGCTGTTTTTTTATTTATTAATCCTCAAACAAAATCAGATAAATTAAACTATATTTTAAATGATAGTGGTGCAAAAATATTTATTTCTTCCTCCAATTTATATAATGAATTTTCTATAGCATTACAAAACACAAAATATATTTCTGAGGTAATTATTGTAGGTAATTTTGATCACATAGTTGCTTCTAATGATTTTGATATATCATTGTTTGATTATGCTATTTCAAACAATGACATAGATGTTTCCATACCCAATATCATACCTAATGATTTGGCTGCTTTAATTTATACCTCTGGAAGTACTGGTTTTCCTAAAGGTGTAATGATGACTCATCAATCTATGGTTTTTGCATCATGGAGTTTAATAGAATATCTCCGTTTATGTTCAGAAGATAGAATTATGTTAATGTTACCATTAGCTTTTGATTATGGATTATATCAGTTATTGATGTCAGTTACTATAGGAGGTACTTTTATTGTAGAACAATCTTTTATTTTTACATCTTCTATATTTAAGAATATTGAAAAGTACCAACCCACTGTATTTCCTGGTGTTCCCACTGTATATGCGATGATGATTGCCGCAAATAAGCAAAATCCTATTTTATTTAATTCAATTCAAAAAGTAACTAATACTGCTGCTGCACTTCCTGCTGAATTTATACCGGAATTAAAAAAAATATTCCCCAATTCGCTTATATTTAAGATGTATGGTTTAACCGAGTGTAAACGTGTATGTTATTTAGAACCAGAATTAATTGATTTAAAGCCAACTTCTGTTGGTAAAGCAATTCCTGGTACAGAAATATTTTTGTTATCTACAGATGGCAATTCTGTTTCAATAGGTGAGCCTGGAATATTACACATACGTGGACCTCATATTATGGCCGGATATTGGCATAAAGAGGAATTAAGTAATGAGATGTTAAGGCCCGGATATATTCCTGGTGAAAAAATATTATGTTCTAATGACTGGTTTAAAATGGATGAAGATGGAGATTTATATTTTTTAGGTAGAAACGACGATATTATAAAAACGAGAGGTGAAAAAGTTAGTCCCGTTGAAATTGAAAATGTCATATATAGGATTGATGGTGTAAAAGAAGTTGCCGCAATGGGTGTTCCGGATCCTATTATGGGCGAATCTATCATTGTTTATTTAACAACACACGAGTTTTCAAATTTAAATGAAAAAGTAATACAGCGCCATTGTATGAATTTTTTAGAGCAATACATGATTCCTAAAAAAGTATTTTTTATTAATGAAATGCCAAAAAGTTCAAACGGAAAAATAAATAAAAAAGAACTTGTTGTAGACTTAGTCAATTAATACAACAAACACTTTTTAATATACTTCAATAGCATATATTTATATGAATGGTCGAAAATTATATCAAAATACTATTTCTAAATTGGAAGATGAATTACAAATTTTAAATGATAAATCTGAAGAGACTCCAGATTCAACTGTTCGAGCTTGCTGGCTTAAAGCTGCTGGAATTCCAAAATCTGCTGAACAATCTTTAAAATTTACTTTGCCAATTTTAACTGAAGACCAATTAATTTTATTTAATGGCTATATTAACAAGCGATTAAATAAAATTCCACTAGCACATATTACAGGTCGGCAATCCTTTTTTGGGGTTGAACTTGTAATTGATAACAGAGCCTTAATTCCTAGAAAAGAAACTGAGTTGTTAGCTAATGCAGCACTTGAATTATCATATAGATTGTCTGATAATAAAAAAGAAGTTCACGTAATGGATATCTGCTGTGGAGCAGGTAATATTGGATTGTCCTTGGCATATTATAATAAAAAATGTATAGTGTATTCAACTGATTTATCTCAAGAAGCAGTAGATCTTGCAAATGAAAATATTGTATTTCTTCATCTAGATAATCGCGTTAAAGCTGTTCAAGGAAACTTATTTTCTGCTTTTCAAAATCAACAATATTTCAATAAAACTAATTTTATTGTATGTAATCCACCATATATTCCAAGTATTAAAGTTGCTGAATTAAATCCTGAAACATTAGAACATGAACCTGAAATTGCATTTGATGGTGGAATCTCAGGGTTAGAATTAGTAGGAAGAGTTATAAAAGAAGCACCTCAATATTTAGTCGAAAATGGTTGGATATTTATCGAGGTGGGTGTTGGTCAGGGTGATTTTGTATCGTTATTATTTAAACGAAGTTATTCCTACAAAAGTATAGAAAATATTAAGGATCAGGATGGAAATATAAGAGTAATAATGGCCCAAAAAAAATAATTCAATGTTTACTTTAGTTCAAAGCTATTTCCTTTTTATACTGGTTACTTTTCTTGTTTTTAATTCAATTTCACAAAAATATAAACCCCTTGCTTTATTAATTGCTAGTATTGTATTCATAGGAGCTATTTCATTACAATTTGCTACTTATGCTATTATTTTTGCTTCTGTTAATTATTTGTTTGGTATTATTTTGTTTAATAGACCATTAAATAGTGAATCAAGAACATGGTTATTCCGTCTATTTATTTTAATCGATATTATTCCAATTCTTTTTTTTAAATATATACCAATTTTATCGCCATTAAGTTCAATAATTATACCATTTGGTATTTCATATTATACTTTTCAGGCGCTGGGATATTTAATACGAATTGATAGAGGTGTTGAAAAACCGGAAACTAATTTTATCAACTATGCCTTATTTTTATTATTCTTTCCAAAGTTTATTTCAGGACCAATAGAAAGGTCAAATCATTTTTTACCACAGCTAAAAAATATCCCTTTTTTTAAAAAAGAACTATTTCAACAAGGGCTTCGTTTGTTTTTATGGGGGTTGTTTAAAAAAGTTGTTATTGCTGATAATTTATTTCAACCCTTAAAAATAGTTTATGATAATGTTTATGATTATAATGGATTACAACTTTGGTTAATTATGTTGGTCCAAACTGCTTATATATATAATGATTTTTCCGGATATACTGATATGGCATTGGGAACTGCAAAAATATTTGGTATTGATTTAATTGATAATTTTAATCGTCCATTTTTAGCTAAAAATATTTCTGATTATTGGCGTAGATGGCATATCTCATTATCTTCTTGGTGTAATGATTTTATCTATAATCCGTTTATTATTAAATATAGAAAATGGGGTATTAAGGCTGCAACTGTAGGTGTTATAATTACTTTTTTAATTGTGGGTATCTGGCATGGAGCTAATGCAACTTATATTATTCTTGGTTTATTACAAGCTATTGCTATCATTTACGAAAACTTTACCAAGAGATGGCGCTTCAAGTTATTTGAGCAGGTAAATAATATATTAGTTAATACGATTAGTAGGGTATTGGTATATCTATTTATGTCTGTTTCGATGATTTTTTTCTTCGCTCATTCTATTGCAGATGCAGTTTATTTTATTTATCACTTATTTTCAAATGTGCATTCGAATAATAGTACATTTTACTTTATTAAATTCAAACCTGAGTTTATTCTAGCATTGTTTTTATTTATAGGTTCTTTATTTTTAGAATATTTTATTGAAAAAGGACTAAAAATAAATGAGTTATTTTTTAAACAAAACATCATTTTACGTTATTCTTTTTATTTAATTGCACTTCTGCTTATATATATATCCATAGATAAGAGCGAAAGTTTTTATTATGCAAGATTTTAATAATTGTCAGATTAATTTATCTTAAAATATTTTATGCCATTTGATTCTATTCTTCATTTAGAAAGAACATTTTATAAAAACACTGAAACATTTGTTTATAATCAAATTAAATCAATAAAAAAATATAAAGTTGATGTTGCTTGTATTGAGTCAATAAAAAGACTAGATGATGTAAATCAAATCATTAGTCCCCCATTGCAGCATATAAAATTCAGGACTAAAATATTAAATAAACTTGACCAACAATATCTGGAAAATGAAATTAATCAAAATAAATATGCATTAATTCATACGCATTTTATTAGTGATGCATCTTATTTCAATAGACTTACTAAGAAAATTAAAATTCCTAAAGTGGTTTCTGCTTATGGATATGATGTTTCTGAATTCCCAAGAAGATATTTTGGATTAGGTAAACAGTATTTAAAAAGTACTTTTCAAGAATATGATTTAGTATTAGCAATGAGCGATGATATGAAAAAAGATCTTTTACATATTGGTTGTCCGGAAAGTAAAATACAAATTCATTATCATGGTATCAACACTTTAATGTTTAATAATAAATCAAGATCATATAAAGACAAAGAAATATATTATTTACTTTCAGTTGGAACGCTTTGTGAAAAAAAAGGACAATACCTGGTTATTGAAGCTTTAAATATTTTAGTAAATAAATTTAAAGTAACTAATATTATTTATAAAATAGTAGGTATTGGTCCACATCGCAAATTGATTCATGATAAAATATCAGAATATAATTTGGCTCCATTTGTCATTATGCATGGTCATGTTTCACATGATGATGGACTTATACATCATTACAATATGGCAGATATATTTATTCATTCATGTAAAACCGATTCAAATAACGCCAAAGAAGGAATACCTGGTGTTGTTGTAGAAGCAATGGCTAATGGGTTACCTGTTATCACTACATATCATGCCGGTATCCCATCTATTATCACCGATAATATAAGTGGTATGTTAGTTGATGAGAATAATATATTTCAGATTGTGGATAGTATACTAAATCTAATCGGTTCAGAACATTTAAGGAAAAAACTTGGTTGTGCTGCTCAAAAATATGCACTCAAAAATTTAGATTTAAATACGAAAACAAACTTTTTAGAAAATCATATATATGCTGATCTAATTTCTAATCATAATAAATAAGTTAAAAAATGAACGACTTAAATTTGATAAAAAGTAAAATACGAGAGTATATTGTTGAAACATCTTATGTTTCTCCTGATAAAATAAAGGATGACTCTAAATTATTTGGTGAAGGTATTTTTGATTCAATGGGTTTTATTCTTCTTATTAATTTTATTGAAGAAGCCTTTTTGATTAAAACAAATGATGCTGAATTATTAGAGGATAATTTTGAATCAATAAACGCTATATCACAATTTGTTGTCAACAAAGTTAAATAAATATTTATGTGTGGTATAGCCGGTTTCTATAATTTTACTTCACGAAATTTACAGGAAGATAGTATTAAAAAAATGCTGGCTTCTATTCAACATAGAGGGCCAGATGAAACTGGAATATATTTAAGTACTGGTATTGCATTGGGTAGTGTTAGACTTAGTATAATTGATTTGTCTTCCGGTAAACAACCCATGTCGGATGAATCTAATAATTATTGGATTGTTTATAATGGCGAAATCTTTAATTATAAAGAGCTAAGATCTAATTTGATTAAGAAGGGTATTCATTTTAATACAAATAGTGATACTGAAGTTGTTTTACAAATGTTTATTGTATATGGAAAAAAATGTGTTGATTATTTTAATGGGCAATTTGCATTTTGTATCTTTAATAAGGAGAAGAATGAATTATTTTTAGCAAGGGATCGAGTTGGTATACGCCCATTGTTTTATTCATACTGCAACAATGTTTTTTCGTTTTGCTCCGAAATAAAAGGTTTATTCACTTTAGATCATATTCCGAGAAAGATTAGTTTAGAAAGTCTTTCTCAGGTTTTTTCATTCTGGACTACTATTTCTCCATTCACAAGTTTTGAAAGTATTTTTGAATTACCACCAGGTAATTATATGGTGGTTAATCAACAAGGCTTATATTCAAATAAATATTGGGGATTAGAAAAAGATTATGCTAATTATGATAATGACCATTCTACTAGTTTTATTGATGCTGCTGATGAGTTAGATGAGTTACTAACCAATGCAGTTGAAATACAGCTAAGAGCGGATGTACAAGTCGGAGCTTATCTTAGCGGTGGTTTAGATTCTAGTGTTACCACTTCTATGATTAACAAAATTCAGCCGGATGTTTTAAATACCTTTTCAATAAGTTTTAAAGACAAGAATTTTGATGAATCTATTTATCAAAAAGAAGCTGCAGCATATTTTAATACTAATCATATATCTATTGAATGCACTCCACAGGATATTGCCGAATATTTTCCTAAAACTATTTGGCACGCAGAATTTCCTTTATTACGCACGTCTCCTACACCTATGTATTTATTATCAAAAAAAGTAAGAGAACAGAATTTAAAAGTTGTTATTACAGGGGAAGGTGCTGATGAAATGCTTGCAGGTTATAATATATTTAAAGAAGCAAAAATCAGAAGGTTTTGGGCTAAATATCCTGATTCTACTATCCGTCCTAAACTCTTATCTAAACTCTATCCTTATTTGCCAATGATGAAGGAGAGTAATAACATTTCTTTGAAAATGTTCTTTGGTTATCAATTAACTGATACCAATAATCCACTTTATTCACATAATCTTAGATGGCATAATACCTCACGTATCAAAACATTTTTTTCCGATGAAGTTAACTCCCATATTAGCAAATTAGATCTATATCAACAATTGAATGCTACTTTACCAGGAAGCTTTAATACGTTTAGTGATTTGCAGCAATCTCAATTTTTAGAAGCAAGTATCTTTATGTCAGGTTATTTGCTATCATCTCAGGGCGATAGGATGGCCATGGGTAATTCTGTTGAGGGGAGGTATCCATTTTTAGACCATAGAGTTATTGAGTTTTGTAATAAGTTGCCCGATAACTTTAAGCTGAATGGTTTAAATGAAAAATATATCCTTAAAAAAATTAGCGAAAATAAAATTCCGGCATCTATTACAAAAAGGCCTAAACACCCGTATCGTGCACCAATCGTTTCAAGCTTTTTATTAAAAAAATCTCCAGAATATATTCAAGAACTTTTATCAGAGAATGTATTACATAAATATGGTTTATTTAACCCTCAAAAAGTAACCAATTTTGTAGATAAAATTAAAAAACAAGATGTTATTTCTGAAGTTGATCAAATGGCATTTGCCGGCATTCTTTCTACTCAGTTGCTTCATAAAATGTTCATTGAAGATAAAATATATACAGATATAAATAGCCTTAAAAATATTACCTCTATTCTTGACTATTAGTTGGTTACTATACTTTACTATTAAATTATATTATTCTATGCGAATATGGTTTGATTTGTCTAACTCACCTCATGTAAACTTATTTTATTTGTTAATAAAAAAGATGGAAGAATTGGGTCATGAAATAGTAATTACTTCCAGACCTTTGGCTAATACAATTGCTCTTTTAGAGCAAAAAAAATTAAGTCATTCAGTAATTGGAATTCATTATGGTAAAAATATATTTAAAAAAATATTTGGTTTCCCAATTCGTATCGTACAACTATATTTTTATTTGAAAAATAAAAAAATTGATTTAGCTGTATCTCAAAGTTCTTTTCACTCTCCAATCGTTGCTAAATTATTACACATACCTTCTATATATACCAATGATAATGAGCACGCATTGGGAAATATACCTGCTTTTTATTTTGCAACTAAAATTTTAATTCCAGAGAACCTTTCGATTAGTAAAGTTGCTAAATTCGGTGTTGCCTATTCAAAAATCATACAATATCCTGGGATAAAAGAAGGTATTTTCCTTTGGTATAAAGCTGACGAGATTTTGAAATTGCGCGCAAATAGCATAAGTAATAAACAGTATATATATTTTAGACCGGAACCTCAAACTGCGCAATATTATCATGGGAAACAAAACTTTATAGATGCATTACTTTCAAGTTTACAATATAAATATCCCATCATTATTTTACCAAGAGATGAAAATCAAATTATGCATTACAGCCAAAAAAAATTTAATTTACTAAATGTGGCAAAAAAACCACTTTCATTTGATGAAATTGCTGCTAATTGTTCATTATTTATTGGAGCCGGAGGTTCTATGACAAGAGAATTTGCGATGTTGGGTATACCAACAATCTCAATATATAATGACAAGTTATTAGATGTTGATAAATATTTAGTTGCCGAAAAATTAATGATACATGCTCCTGATATTTCATTGAAAACTATCGAAAGCCAACTTTTAAATACTTCAAAACCTGTTCTAAATCCATTATTGATTGAAAAAGGTAAACTTGCCTTTAATCTTTTTGTTAGAGAAATATTAAGTTTTGATCCTCAGCAGATAATTTACTCAACTGCAAAGCTTTTATAGTTAGAACTAAATAATAAAATATTTTATGATAAAAGTAGCTTTAATTGGAGCCGGAAAAATGGGCATATCTCATTTGGCTATTTTAGGTGCGCATCCTGATGTTGAAATTGTTGGAGTAGTAGACACTTCAAGTTTAGTAACTGACGCTCTTAAGAAATATGCAGGTTTTAGATGTTTTAATAATCATAAATCCTTACTTTCTTTTACGAGACCAGATGCTGTTTTTGTAGCTGTTCCTACAAAATTTCATTATAGTATTGTGCGTGATTTATTGCAGCGAAATATTCATGTTTTTGTAGAAAAGCCCTTTTGTTTAGCTGTCGAAGATGGATTTGATTTAGTTAAAATGGTGCAGCAAAAAAAATTGATTAATCAGGTTGGTTATCACAACAAGTTTATTGGAACATTTGAAGAGGCTAAAAAAATTATTTCTGGTGGATATATTGGCGCTATTCAACATTTTTCTGGTGAAATGAATGGACCTGTAGTAGTAAAGAAAAAACAAGAAAATTGGCGATCTAAACCGGAAGAAGGAGGTGGCTGTCTGATGGATTATGCAGCACATATCATTGACTTAATAAATTATTTGGTAGGCCCAATTAAAAATATAAAAGGGGCACTACTAAAATCTTTTTATTCCGGCTCCGTAGAAGATGGAGTTTTTTCTTTATTAGAAACTGAAAATAATGTAAGTGGTGTGTTAAATGTTAATTGGAGTGATGAAACCTATCGTAAAATGTCAACGTCATTAACCATAATTGGTTCCGGCGGTAAAATAATTGTTGATGCTACAGAACTAAAAGTTTATTTTAAAAACGCTAATGTACCTGTTAGCTATACTAGGGGGTGGAATATTAAGCATATAAATCAGTTTGCTGAAGATGTTGATTTTTACCTTCGTGGGGAAGAATATAGTGCTCAGGTTGATTATTTCATAAAAGCTATAGAAGGTATTGTGCCTAATGATATAAATACATTTGAGCATGCATGGGTTACTGATAAAGTTATCGATAAAATTAAAAAATATTCAAATTAATAAAAATGGAAAGAATAATATTTGGTGACAATCAGTTCTTTGGTGTTAATCATATATCTGATGAAAAGGCGCGAAGTCAGTCGATAAAGTTTAAAGAAGATAAAACCATCTTAAAAACAATAGATATAGCTATTGAACAAGGCGTTAATACATTTATGTGTACTACTCATGATAGAATGCATAATATTACCGAGTTGATTAAGCTCAATCCTGAAAAGTATGCTTCTTTTAATATATATCCATGTTTGCCTTATGCACACAAATATGCAAATTCCGTTACGGAATACGGTGTTTTAGGCACCCTTAAGCAATATGTGCCGGGTAATTTCTTTGGTTCTTTATTAAAAGGTGGTTATGCTTTTGTATCGAAGGACTATGTTTCAATAATGGAGTTGATGATAGATGCAGAAATGAAGATGTTTAATGGTTTAAATACGCCCGTAATATTTTTACAAAATGTAATTACAGATTTATTATTAGGGTTGGGTATGACTGATTTATTAAAGTCATACTATAATTATATTATTCAAAAGTACAACGCCGAGCCGGGTTTCATTACTATGAATATGCCTAAATTACTAGAGGTATTAGAAAAGCTTGATATTTATAATCCTATTATTTGCTCATCTATAAATGTTGATGGATTTAGAATGTCTGGTGGAAAAAAAATATATGAAGAAACATTGATGAATAAACAGGTAAGAGCTATTGCTATGCAGGTTTTATCTGGGGGCGCTGCTTCTGTAAACCAAGCCATTGAATATGTTTGTTCACTTCCTAATGTTGAATCTATTTTATTTGGCGCTTCTACTTATTCAAATATTCATGAAACTGTTTCATTAATTAATAAGTATGACGAGATGGAAGTTCTCGTCTAATTTACATCATATTTTAAGTTTTTAGAAATGCCTGTTCTTTATGATATTGATCGAATTAATAGAAAAGCATTGTGGTTGCAGAAAAAAAGATATAATGGATTAAAAATAGTCACTAAAATAAGATTTTTAAATAGAAATAGTGTTAATGAAGAAGCAATATTCTTGTTAATTAAAAATCAATTTAATATAGAGATCTATCCCTATTTATTAGAAGTTAAAAAATGGATATTGCCACAATTGTTATACAATAATCCTGTTAGAATTCAAGTTGAAAAACAACATTTTGAACTAAAAAAAATATTATATCCTCCTTTTCACTCGGAATCTTTTAACTCAACGGAGGAATTTGCTAATTTGTTGGAAGAAAATATAAGATTTGAAATTAGAATTCTTTTCCCTTTAGTTTCCCTTCAATTTCAAAACCTGGTCTTGTTATAAATGATTATTAATATGTGCGTAATATTTTATAATAAATCTAAACTTTAATCGATTTCGTTAAGCTCACTTAAAATATTTCAATTAATTATTTATTCAAATAACATATAAGAGGATATCCTAAAACAAATTTATTATTGTATACAAATGAAATAATTAAACTAAAAAGTTTATATGCTCCTTACATATACATTTTAGCAAATTTCATCCAGCAAATAATAACAATATAAACAAACCTATGAAAATTACTATTGTTGCTGGTGCACGTCCTAATTTTATTAAGATTGCGCCTATAATTAAAGCTATTGAGCAGGCTCAATTAGATGGTTGTACTATTAAATTTAGATTAGTTCATACTGGTCAGCATTATGACCATCAAATGAGTACTGATTTTTTTACGCAACTCGGAATTCCTGAACCGAATATTAACTTCGAATGTAATTTCGGTACTCCAATTGAACAGACTGCGGCGATCATGGTAAATTTTGAAAAAGATTTACTCGAACATCGTCCAGATATTGTTTTAGTGGTTGGTGATGTTAATTCCACCATTGCTTGTGCAATTACTGCCAAAAAGATGGGAATAGATGTTGCCCATGTTGAAGCAGGAATTAGGTCTGGTGATATGTCAATGCCGGAAGAAATTAATCGTATTGTTACGGATTCAATTACGGATGTTTATTTTACAACATCATCATTTGCAAATAATAATTTAGTAAATCAAAAAATTCCATCAGATAAAATAAAATATGTTGGTAATACTATGATTGATACCTTGTATCAACACTTGGATAAAATATTACCCCCTACATTTTGGAGTAGTTTGGGACTTAGTCAGAAAAAATATTTTTTATTAACCTTACATAGACCAATAAATGTGGATAATCCTGATAAATTGTTAGGTTTATTAAATGCCATTGGTAAATCTGCAGAAGGTTATACAGTTGTATTTCCTGTTCATCCCCGAACAAATAAAATACTTCAGTCATTAAAACTTAAAATTGATAATATTTATTTTGTTCCTCCACAAGGTTATCATGAATTTATCTATTTAATTAAAAATGCTAAGGGTATCATTACTGATTCCGGTGGTATTACTGAAGAAGCTACTGTTTTAGGAGTCCCTTGTATTACTATGAGAAACACTACTGAAAGGCCAGAAACTGTATTTTTTGGTACGAATGAATTAGTAGGTGATGATATTGAAAAATTAGATATATATATGCAGAATATTATTGAGGGAATTTGGAAAAAAACACAAATTCCAAAATATTGGGACGGTAAATCTTCTGAGCGAATTGTTTCAGATTTAATATCGATTTATAATAAAAAACCTTCTGTTGAGAAAGTTTATTAGTTTATTATTTTATTCTTTCTCTCTATGTATAAAAAATTCAAATATTACTTACAAGGATTGCTTATTTTATTTGATTATTTTACTTTAAATATCAGTTTTTTTATTGTACTTTTTATTTTTGATAATGATTTTTCTTTTTATTCTACAAGTCCGTATTTGATATTTCTTCTTTTTTTAAATATTTCTTGGGCTTTTATCTCATTTATTTTAGGCGGTTACAACAATAAAACAATTCTTGTATTTGAATATTTTATAAAAAGAACTATACAAGTATATATATTATGGATTGCGTTAGTTTTTATTTTTTTATATTTAACTAAGCAAGTAACTTTTTCTCGGTTATTTATTATATCCTCTTTAGCTTCTTTTAGCTTTGTTTTGTTTTTTAATCGAATATCTTATTTTGGAATTAAAAAATATGTAAAAAAGAAAAGTAACTTACTAACTAAAGTGTTGATCATTGGTATTAATGATGCCGCAAAAAAATTAGCAAAATATTTTGAAGAAGAAGGTATTAATGCACAATTAGTAGGTTTTGTTGAAAATGATGAAAATGTAAAAGAATTAACTAATTATCCTGTTATTGCTCAGTTTGATAATGTGATACAGGTTGCATCTGACTTACATGTTCAGGAAATATTTTCAACAATTGCCCCAGAGCAAAATAAATATATTTATAAGTTGATGCAAGAGGCCGAAAAAAAATGTATGCGTTTTAAGATTGTTCCTAATTTATCTTATTTCTTCAAAAGACCCGTATTAATTGATTATATAAAAGATTTGCCGATACTTTCTGTAAGGTATGATCCTATGGAAGATTTAGGTAATCGGGCAAAAAAAAGAGCATTAGACTTAATAGTTAGTTCTTTTGTAATAATTTTCATATTATCTTGGTTGGTACCTATTTTGGGAATTTTAATACTTATTGAGTCAAAAGGCCCGATTTTTTTTTCGCAAATGAGAACAGGAAGAAACGATAAGCCATTTTATTGTTTAAAATTCAGAAGTATGCGAGTAAATAAGACTTCCGAACATATTCAGGCTACTAAAAATGATACTCGTGTTACAAAAATTGGCTACTTCATTAGGAAAACAAGCTTAGATGAATTTCCGCAATTTTTGAATGTTTTTTTAGGTGATATGAGTATTGTTGGTCCCAGGCCACATATGATTAAACATACATCTGATTTTTCTAAAATGGTTAAACATTATATGGTTCGTCAATTTTTAAAACCAGGCATTACTGGATGGGCGCAAATTAACAGTTTTAGAGGTGAAATCACTCACCCAAATCAATTGAAACTTCGTATACAAAGTGATTTGTGGTATTTAGAAAATTGGAATATTTGGTTAGATATTCGAATTATATTTTTAACTTTTTATCAAGTTTTTATAGGGGATAAAAATGCATATTAATTTTCTTTCTATAATTATAATACCATAACTATAAATTATAATTAAATGCTTAGATTCTATTTATGTGTTTTCTTTTTGTTGATTTATTTAAAAGCCATTTCACAAGATATAAGAGTCTCTCAAGTTAATAGCATACCATTACTAATTAATCCTGCAAAAACAGGGGATTTTGCTGGTGGAGATTTTAGAGTAAATGCTTTGTATGCTAATATCTTTAATGATACCATCAACAATAGCTTTAAAAATATTTCTTTTGACAAAAAAATTGGAAAAAAGCACAATTGGGCCTTAGGTTTTAATTATTTAAATTCAGGTTCACCAGATTTTCCTATGTCAGGAAATTATTGGGGGATTTCTATTGCTAAAGCTTTCTTTTTGGATAAAAGTAAAACACATCAAATTAGAACAGGTTTTCAGACAAGTTATTTACAAGGTGAATATGATTCCCAAAAAGGTTCTTATAATAGATTGTTTGATGCAAGTGTAATTAAATATCATGATGAGTATAATAATAGCCGCTCTGCTAATTCTTTAAGTTATTGGAATTATAGCGCAGGTGTTATATATTCAATTGTATCGTCTAAAATATATTTTGAATCTGGAATTAGTGCTTACAACATTACTAATCCTCGTCAATGGGATTTGATACCTCAATCTGGTTTTCGTAAAAGATTCAGAATGTCTATCCATACCTCCTTGCAATATGCAGTTAGTCCAAATAGCATGTTACGTTTTGATCATCATTCTTGGAAAGAAGGGTTGTATTTAAGAGTTTTTCGGCCTGTACTAGATGAAGGAACAGAAATTAATGAAAACACTTATGGCATAACATATTTTAATTTAAATCCTAAAAAAAATTATTCGATAGGTTTATTTTCGAGAGAATGGAAAGCGGCATTTTCTACTATTTCCTATAATATTAGTCCAAAAATATCCTTAGCTATAAGTTATGAAATACCACTTAAAAAAATTTACTATGATGTTTCTCACTTTGAAGCATCATTGAAATTTTTACCAAAAAACAATATTTCAAAAAAAACAGTTAAACCTATTCCATTTGTTGATAATACTTCTGAAAAGGCAGGTTATAATATTTTATACCAGAATATTAACTATTATAAATTAAATTATTCTACCAATAATAATAAAAATTTAAGTTTAACTGATTTGGATAAAGATGGTGTTTTAGATTATGCTGATAAATGTCCAGATGTTTTTGGATCATTGTATAATGCTGGTTGTCCTTTGAATGATACTGTTGTTAATGTTCATAAACCAATTTTAGTTTCAGCTTCGTTATCCAGCGATAATATTCAAAGTATTTACTTTGATTATAATGATTTTAAGTTAAATGCTAATGGAATAGTTATTGCTGATAGGTTGGTAGCTTTATTGAAAGCTAATAATCAATATTCTGTAAATTTATTGGGACTAGCTTCTATTGAAGGAAAATTTGATTATAATATGAAACTATCCAGAAAAAGAGTAGTTACATTAGCTGGTTATTTGCAAAGTTTTGGTGTTCATGAGAATAGAATATTTACAGCTTATGCCGGAAGTAAATATGCTAAAGTTAAATCTAATAATATTTATAATCGTTGGCTAGATAGAAAAGTTGTCATTGATATTTCTAATGATAATCTCAAACATATATATGATACTTCAAAATAACGGTTAAAAGACCTACTTTATCAGCATATTGTAATTCATGAAAGTATGCTTTATAATAATAAATGAAATCTTTAAATTCGAATACAATCACTTTATTCGGGAAATACTACTTCATTTTATATGCAAGAACTGAAAGCTGTTTTATAGTTTATTTATTGTGCAACCAAATATATTTCCATCGTTTAAAACTATGTTGAATTTTTATTTATAATATTTACACTTAACTCAATTGAAATAAAATCCATGAATTATAATCATCAAATTGCAATAATTGGCTTAGGTTATGTTGGTCTGCCTCTTGCCTTAGAATTTTCTAAAAAATACTCAGTTATTGGTTTTGATATTAATAAAGTACGGATAAATGAACTTAACAATGGATTTGATAGAACCAGAGAAGCAGATCCAGATTCATTAAAAAAAGTTTCTACTAATGGTAGTAATAATTATTATTTACGTTATGAAGATACTGAAGTAGCAGTAAGTAATCCTAAAATATTAAATAAAGTTGGGTTAATATTTAGTAGTAGTAGTGAGGATATTAAAGAAGCGAATACCTATATCATAACTGTTCCTACACCTATTGATCAATTTAATAAACCTGACTTGACACCTTTATTTAATGCAACCCATTTAGTTGCAAGTTTACTTAATAAAGGCGATATAGTTATATATGAATCTACTGTTTATCCGGGTTGTACTGAGGAAGACTGTGTTCCAATTTTAGAGAAAGTAAGTTCCTTAAAATTCAATAAAGACTTTTATTGCGGATATTCACCTGAACGGATAAATCCTGGTGATAAAATTAATACACTCACTAAAATTAAAAAAGTTACCTCTGGTTCCACTCCGGAAATAGGTAATATAGTTAATAATTTGTATGCTAGTATAATTCAAGCAGGCACTTATTTAGCTCCTTGCATCAAAGTTGCAGAAGCTTCTAAGGCCATTGAGAATGCACAGCGGGATATCAATATATCTTTTGTTAACGAGTTGGCTTTAATATTTGATAGGATGAATATTGATACGAATGATGTATTAGATGCTGCAGCTACAAAATGGAATTTTCTTAAGTATAAACCTGGTTTAGTAGGAGGTCATTGCATTGGAGTAGATCCCTATTATTTAGCTCATAAAGCTGAACAATTAGGATATCATCCTCAAGTTATTTTGTCTGGGAGAAGAGTTAATAACCAAATGGGACAATTTGTTGCTAATAAGGTTGTTAAGTTAATGATTGACAAAAATTTTAAAATTAAAGGTTCACTGGTTTTAATTCTGGGTGTAACATTTAAAGAAAATTGTCCGGATATCAGAAACTCGAGAGTAGTAGATATTTATAATGAACTATTGCAATATGGTTTAATTGTAGAAGTATATGATCCTTTAGCTGACAAAGAGATTGTTAAAGATGAATATGGTATTCCATTGATTGATGAAATTCATAAAAAATACGATGCCTTAATTTTAGCAGTTTCACATAATGAGTTTAATGCAATTGATTTATCTGAAATAACTAATATAAATACTGTTATTTATGATTCTAAAGCGGTATTGTCAAGAGAACTAGTAGATGCCAGATTGTAACAGCTATACTAAGTTTTAAGGGAAAATACCTACTTTTTATTAATGCTTAAAACTACAATCATTTGAATAATATAATTTTTTATATACTGATAAGGATCAATCTTATTGATGATAAGGATCAAGTTATCTGATTATCTATTATTCTATTTTCATTTTTACCTTATATTTTACTAAAAAAATATTCTATGAAAAAAATCATAATTGCATTTGATGGCACCCGATTTTCAGAAGGTGCATTCCGTTTCGCCCAAAAAATACATGAAATTCAACCGGTATTATTAGTTGGAGTGTTTTTGCCGCAAACTCAATTAGCTAATTTATGGAGTTACTCAGATGGAGTAGGAGGTATGTTTATTCCAATGGCGGAGGAAAATGAAACAGAACAAAGTCAATTTAACGTTGATCGGTTCGAAAAATTATGTATTGCAAATGGTATGGATTTTAGAATTCATAATGATTTTAATGAATTTGCATTACCGGAACTAAAAAAAGAGAGTAAGTATGCAGATTTATTAATCGTAGGTTCAGAAGTATTTTATGAAAACAAAGATAGTGGATGGCCGGGCGAGTATTTAGAAGATGTTCTTCATGAGATGGCTTGTCCGATTTTACTTGTTCCTGAAAAATATGAATTTCCTAAGGGTGTATTGCTCGCTTATGATGGAACAGACGATTCTGTTTTTGCAATTAAACAATTTGCACAACTCCTTCCCGAGTTGAAGGATCTGGCGACATTATTGGTTTATGTTGATGAAAATGCAAATAATGATTTTCCTAATAAGATACAATTGGAAGAATTATTAGCCAGACATTTTTCTGATTTAACATTGCTTAAATTAGAAATTGATCCTAAAAATTATTTCAATACCTGGATCTCCGAAAAAAAGTCATTTATGTTGGTTTGTGGATCATATGGT
>JBIIAP010000081.1:0-10167 GCA_044239855.1 Sediminibacterium sp.
GAAGGAATGGAAATTGTAGGAATAGCTAAAGTGAGTAAAACATTTTATCAAGATCCAACTACCGAAGATCCTGCTTGGGTAGTAGTAAATTTCAAACCAGTTAAAAAATTAAAAATGCCAGTTCCTTTATCTACTGTAAAGGCAGATCCTCGACTAGAAAAAATGGCATTGGTACGATTGGGACGTTTATCTGTTCAACCAGTTACTGCCGAAGAATGGGAAATTGTGCTGCAACATGGTGAAACAAAATAAAAAAATGCTATGCAGAATTTAGTGGTATTAACCGGAGCCGGAATTAGTGCAGAAAGTGGTTTAAAAACCTTTAGAGATAGTGGGGGTTTATGGGAAGGTTATAATGTTTATGAGGTTGCCAATCCAAATGGTTGGGCGAAAAACCCTAAACTGGTATTAGATTTCTATAATATGCGACGTAAAGATGCAATTGCTGCAAAGCCTAATGCGGCCCATTTTGGATTGGTTGAATTAGAAGAAGATTTTAATGTACAAATCATCACACAAAATGTAGATGATTTGCATGAACGTGCAGGTAGTAAAAATGTATTACATCTGCATGGAGAATTATTGAAAATGAGAAGTGAAAAGGATGTATATCATCAAGACATAAAAGAAATCAAAGGGGATATTCAATTAGGGGATATAGCACCGGATGGTGGTCAATATCGACCACATATAGTATGGTTTGAAGAAGATGTTCCTATGCTAGAATATGCGATTGATATGGTACAAAAAGCAGATATTTTTGTAGTGATTGGGACCTCATTACAAGTATATCCTGCTGCAGGATTAATTAGCTTTACCCCAAAAGAATCTTCGTTATTTATTATTGACAAACAAATACCTACCATATCAAATAAGTATAGAATAACTGCTATAGAGTCTTCTGCTTCAGATGGTGTAGCTCAATTAAGTAACGTGTTAAGAAATCAATTCAAACCTTAATGTATTGGTTATTTAAAAAACACATAGGCTATTCCAATTGCGGCTATTACTCCTAATAAATCAGCAAGCATGCCTGCCCAAATGGCATATCTTACCTTTTTGATCCCTACACTGCCAAAATACAATGCAATAATATAAAAGGTTGTATCGGCGCTTCCCTGAAAAGTGCTTGCTAATTGACCGATAAAACTATCTGCACCATATGTTTTAAAGATATCCAGCATCAGCCCCCTGGAGCCTCCCCCACTAAAAGGTCGCATAATTGCTACCGGTAATGCAGGAACAAATTCGCTGGAAGAGCCCAAAACGGTAAAGCACCAGGTGATTCCATTTATAATGGCATCTAAGCCACCACTTTCTCTAAATACCCTGATTGCCACCAACATACCTACCAAATAAGGAATTATTTTAATAATAACTTCCCATCCTTGTTTTGCCCCCTCTATAAAGGCATCAAATACATTTACTTTTTTTATGAATCCTCCTATAATGAATGTAGAAATAATAAGAAACAAAATCACATTTCCCAGTACATTACTAAATGTTTCTTTAGTTAATAAGGTAGGTACAGGAATATCTTTTTGTGATGGTAAGCCTTCTATAAACCAGGCAAATAAGAAAATAAGGGTTGCGATACTTCCAATCCAGAAAAGTAAAACCCGATCAAATTTCAATCGTTGATATAGACTAGTAATGATAATACTGGCAAGTGTTGCTACAGTTGTGGCTAACATTAAAGGCACAAAAACACTGGTAGGATTAGCACTGCCAGCTCCTGCCCTATAGGCGATAATAGATAATGGTATAAGGGTTAAACCGCTTGTATGTAATACCAAAAACATGATTTGAGCATTACTGGCAGTTTCTTTATTGGGATTTAAAGTTTGCAGACTTTCCATAGCTTTTAAGCCAAAAGGAGTAGCAGCATTATCTAATCCTAACATATTCGCACTAAAATTCATCACCATTTGTCCCATTGCAGGATGTTTTTCCGGTACTTCAGGAAATAACCTTTTCATAAAGGGATTCAATAATCTCGCTAAAAAGTTAATTGCACCTGCCTTTTCGCCAATATTCATCAATCCCATAAAAAATACCATCACTCCGGTTAAAGGTAAACCTATGTCCATCACTGATGACTTTGATGCATCAAAAATACCTTCTACCAGTTTTTTGAAAATCTCATAGTCTTGAAATACAATCAACTTAAATAATGCAATCACCAATCCGATGATGAAAAATAATATCCATACATAGTTTAATGCCATGGCTCTAAGATAAGAAATAGAATGAAATACCCAAAACTCAACCGTTCTTTCCTCTTAGCTAATGCTAAACCCTTAACTTTGCGTCCTTAAAACAAAAAAAGGCAAAATGGCTTTACAAGCAGGTATTGTGGGATTACCCAATGTAGGAAAATCAACTTTATTTAATGCAGTTAGTAATAGTGCTAAAGCACAGGCAAGTAATTACAGGTTCTGCACAATTGAACCAAATGTAGGGCTGGTTGATGTACCGGACGAAAGAATAGACAAACTAGCGGAACTGGTTCAACCCAATAGAACTGTACCCACTCAAATGGAAATTGTAGACATTGCCGGATTAGTAAAAGGTGCCAGCAAAGGCGAAGGTCTTGGTAATAAATTTTTAGGGAATATTCGTGAAGTAGATGCAATTATTCATGTAATACGTTGTTTTGAAGATGAAAATGTATTGCGTGAAGAAGGAGCCATTAATCCAATTGGTGATAAAGAAATTATTGAAACTGAACTTCAATTAAAAGATTTAGAGAGCGTTGAAAAGAAAATGCAACGTGTTGAAAAAATGGCTCGTGTAGGGAGTGATGCCAAAGCTAAAGCTGAATTTGAAATACTTTCAAAATGTAAAGCTCATTTAGATTCAGGAAAAGGAATTTATACACTTGGGTTGAGTAAAGAAGATAAAATAGCTATTGCAGATTTGTTTTTATTAACTGATAAACCCGTATTGTATGTTGCTAATGTAGATGAAGCATCTATGCATACCGGAAATGCATTTTCCAATAAATTGAAAGCCGCTGCAGAAGCTGAAGGTGCTCAAGTGATCGTAATGTGTAATAATATTGAAGCCCAAATAGCGGAGATGGACAATCCGGATGACAAGCAGATGTTTATGGAAGAGTACAACATGAAAGAGCCTGCCTTAAATCGATTAATAAGAACAACGTATAAATTATTAAATTTAGAAACTTATTTCACAGCGGGCGTTCAGGAAGTGAGAGCCTGGACTATTCAAAATGGTTGGAAAGCACCACAGGCTGCAAGTGTAATTCATACTGACTTTGAAAAAGGATTTATTAAAGCAGAAGTAATTGCCTATGAAGATTTTGTAAAATATGGTAGCGAATCTGCTTGCAGAGATAACGGACGCTTAAGAATTGAAGGAAAAGAATATATAGTTAAAGACGGAGATATTATGCATTTTAGATTCAATGTATAAGCTTAACTTCTTTTTAATTGATTTAAAATAGATAAATAGATTGTTCAATGAGCCTATTGTCTCTTTGGGAAAAAGAAACTTATTACGCCAAAAATGATGTAATTATTGTTGGCGGAGGTTTAATGGGTCTATGGACTGCGGTTGAGTTAATTAAACAGCATCCGCTGCTCAAAATTACTATTCTGGAAAGACATGTTACGCCATTAGGAGCATCAACACGTAATGCCGGTTTTGCATGTTTTGGTAGTTTAACAGAATTGCTTACAGATGAAGCCAGTATGGGAACAGAGGCAATGCTTCAAATGGCAGCAATGCGTTATAACGGTATTCAAAAGATTAAACGGTTGATCAATGAAGATTCCATTGATTTAGATCCTTGTGGTGGATATGAGCCATTATTAAATTATCATTCAGCTGAATTATTAGAAGATCAAATCCAATACTTAAACCATTTATTGCAACCAATAACCGGAAAGCATATTACCTTTTCCAATGCAACAGCTAAAATTGAATCAATTGGATTAAAGAATTTTGACCATTTAGTTTACAACCCATTGGAGGCAGGTATTCATAGTGGTAAATTAGTACAACATTTAACAAAAATTGCCTTAGCCAAAGGCGTTCATATTTTAAATGGCATTACGGTAGAAAGTTGGAATGACAATAATCATGAAGTTGAATTATTCACCAACTCCCCTATTTCATTAAAAGCTAGTACTGTAATTGTTTGCACGAATGGGTTTACCCCCTCACTTATACCTGAGTTGAATATAGAGCCTGCAAGGGGACAAATTCTATTAACTAAGCCTATAAAAGATTTAAGAATACGAGGAACTTTTCATTTTGATGAGGGATTTTATTACTGGAGAAATGTTGGAAATAGAATATTGTTAGGTGGGGCAAGAAATAGTGATTTTGAAAATGAGCGAACAACCAATCTCGATGGGTCTGATTTTATTCGCGAAACTTTATTTCAGTTTATTCAAAATCATTTTAACTTAAAAAGTTCGGTAGAAATAGAACAAAGCTGGAGTGGTATTATGGCCTTTACCCCAGATAAACTACCTATTTGCAAAAAGGTTTCAACAAATATTGTAACAGCCATTGCATGTAATGGCATGGGAGTAGCATTAACGCCTATTGTCGCAGAATCAGTTATTCAACATATAAATCCATAATTTGTATAAAAATATTTAATTTAATCTTTGAAACTATTGATATGCAATCTATTTTGAAACTATTATTGGGGATTATAATTATTTTGGTAGGCTGTAATGAATCAACAGAGGTAAATGATAATATGGAAATTAATGCAGTTGCAGCACCTTTAAATATTAATTATTCAATTGTTAAGATTTATCCGCACGACACCAGTTCATATACACAAGGTCTCTTTTGGCATAATAATAAACTTTATGAAGGGACTGGAATGCGGGGGCAAAGTAAAATATTAGTTGACGATTTATTATCCGGTAAAAGAACCATTAAAGTAACATTACCTCTTACTGACTTTGGTGAAGGTATTACAATATTGAATAATAAAATCTACCAACTTACCTGGCAGGAACATAAGGTATATGTTTATAATGCCACCAACTTTGTTAAAGAAAAAGAATTTGAGTGGCCCTATGAAGGGTGGGGAATTACCACCAATGGTCAACAATTATTAATAAGTACGGGGGGAAGTAATATTTACTTTGTGAATCCGGAAACCTTTAAAATTGAAAGAACATTGGGTGTTTCTGATAATAATGGATATGTAGCCAATTTAAATGAACTTGAATTTGTAGATAGTTCCATTTATGCAAATATTTGGATGAAAGACATTATTGTAAAAATAAATGAAAAATCAGGACAGGTTGAAGGTATTTTAGATTTTAGTAATTTATTACAAAAAACCAATCAACCTATAGTTCAAACTACAGATGTATTAAATGGTATTGCTTACGATTCTGCAAAAAAAAGCTTTTATATTACTGGAAAATATTGGCCGGCTTTATATGAAGTAAAACTTAATTAGTTCTTATCCTTATTTCTTTCCAAGATATAAATAATTGAACTGCACTTTTTAGCATTAAAAAGGGTAATTACATTAGACCACAAACCTATACAAAAGGCAGAAACCAGATTTGTTCTATTTTTTTTGAATGCAGAACTGAGCATAGAAACATAAAAAGAATCGAACCACATTGGAGCAATCTCTTTAAGTGTAAAGCCATATTTAGCGGCAAGTTTTACCATAGATTCTGGAGAAAAATGATATAAATGACGCGGAACATCATACGCGGCCCAATTTGTTTTATAAATTTGAGCATCTGTTGAAGTATAATTTGGAACAGCAATTACTAATTTGCCGTTATTATGCAACAATCGGGTGAAATGATTCCAATATCCATTTAAATCATGCACATGTTCTAATACATGCCAGAGAGTAATCACATCAAAACTATGATTGGTAAGCGTATCTATAAAGTCGGGCGTATCTAAAGTTAAATCATAAATATTTTTTGCCTGGGTTCTGGCTGTAAAATCAGGTTCTAAGCCGGTAACCCTCCAACCTTTTTGTTTCATCGTATTAGCAAAAGCACCGGTTCCAGCACCAACGTCAAGTAAATTACCTGTCCCAATTCCCGTAACATGCAGAATCAGTTTGAACTTTTGTACTAAAGTAAAATTTCTAACATAATGATATAATCTGTTGATTAACCCATCTTTAGAGTCACTATGAGAAATATAGTCATTGGATTGATAGTATTTACCAATAGAAGATATATCTGGAATATCCTGTGTAAATCTTAAAGTACAAACATTGCAATGAAATATGGAAAATATTTCTTGAGTAACTGTATTATCAACAGTAGATAAAGAGGGATGAATATCTGAAGAACCACAAGCTGGACAAACGGTATGATGTATTAAAGAGGTCATTCAGTATAAATTAACATTTTTAGATCCCTAAAAGTAATTATAATAGTAATATAATCCCCCAATTCCTATGATGATGAATATCAGCGCGTACACCCACCAATAATCTTTATGTTCTATTATATTATTCATTTCATATTCTTCCTGAACAATTTCAATAATAGACTTTTGAGGAGTATCTTCTTCAATGTGATTTGTGTTATCTTCTATTGAATTATTGACTGAAATATCATTGATATGATCCGATAACGCAGCATCTTCCTGAAAAGAATAGGATGTTTCTGATGCTGTAGGCTCAGATTCCATTTTTACTGGGGGAACTAAATCTTGTAAATTTTTCTCGGGAGTGAAGACAATATAACCATAATTTACTTTCTGCAAATGGCCAATACCTTGGATAGTAGAGCCTTTGGGGTATTCTAAATTTGCATTTATCTCATACAAATAATTGTGAAATCTTCTAATTGAAGTAACTTCATCAATATTCATTTCCTGAGCCAAAAACTGATAAAATCCCCTATCCGGTTGAAATGGCGGACCTTGTGTGAACCTGATAGAAGGTGTTGGGGCATATATTAAACCATTAATTTTATCGACTTGAGAAGCTACAGATTCTATAGAAAATGTACCTATTTCAGGCAAACTTAATTTTTGGTGAAGTACCAAGTATTTATGTAAGTATTGATACATTATTTTCACTTTACTTGAACGAATATACGATTCCTGCCATTACATTGAAACCAAAAACTGGATATTGATTCCAACGTTGGTACTTATTATTAAAAATATTATTCATTTGAACCCACATATTCAAGTTATTCAGTATGTTAAATTCTGCTGACAAATTTAAATCAACTGTTGCAGATAATCTGTCAGATCGATTACTATTTGATGGATTACGATACAAACTGCCCTCTTTGTAAAAAATATCAGCTTTTACCTGCAAATCCTTAAATGGTTTCCATAATCCACTCCCAGTAATTTCAAAGGGAATTAACCCCCAGGGTTTATCTTCAGACGAAATTACATTAAATTGAGTAGCATTTATACTGCTTAATAATGAAAAAGATTCTTGTACTGCATACTTTAATTCACCATGAATTTTGAAAGCTTCTATTTCTGGAGCAAAAGTAGTTACAAAAGTTTTACCATCATTAAAGTTATTATAGAATAATGGCTGGTACTTTAGTTTAAGAAAGGATGCACGAGCATTATAAGAGATATGATTTCCGACATCCCCTTTGATGCCAGCATATTGTTCATTAATTGCTGTATTATGAAGGGAGGTAAGCTGACTTATCCATGGATTAAAATCAAATAAAGTTCGATAATTATTTTTAGTAAAATAACCTTTCCATCCACCTTCTAAAGCAATAGCAGTACCTTTTATTTTGACTTCGGCGGAAATATCCGGTTGCATGCTATAAATATTATTGTCCCAAGATGGTTGTACGCCTATGTTAAGTTTAATATTTGAATAAGAAAATAAAAGAGCAGGGTTAACGAGGAACAACTGATTTTTTAATGAATAGTTTGTAAATTTAGTATCACTTACATCAGCAGTTAATCCTAAATGAAAAGCAAAATGTTCTCCAAATGATTTAGTTAAAGGAGCTTTTAAAATCAGGTTATTTTCGGCACCTTTTAATATGTCAGTAAATCTGTAGAAACTAAGAATGGGATTGAAATTAATGTTTGCTGCATTGGGTATTTTATTTCGTAATCCAATTTCAAGACCAACTTTATTAAAAGTTTGTCTCAATTCTTCTTTACTATATACCAATGAGGCGGGTTGATATCCATACAGATTTTGTGTAGTTGAATTAAACATTAAATGAGGAGTCCACTCTAAATTATTTTGAGTGTTAATTATAGATGCTGCATCTAAGTTAAATTTACTGATTTCCTGTGCAAATTGATCTCCTTTGGCATTAATAAAATCAGCTTGTATTGTTGTAATATTGTGTTTGCCGTCACCAAAAGAGAACTTTCCTTCACCTAAAATGGTATTATAATTACCTGCTCCTACTTTAATCCTTTGTGTATTTTGCCATGTAGCTAAGGTGGCATTGGGCAATGCAAGCGGCTGAATAGATATTGGCTGATAAGAAAAAAACAAACTTGATGAAGGTACTTTATAAGTTAAAGGAATAATCACTGCATCCGAAAGTGGAGTAGCAGCTGTAAAATTAATTTTAGCAGCATTTTGCAATGATGGTTTAAATTCAGACGTAACAACCACCACCTTAGTTTCTATTGTATCTGTAACTTCCTCTTTGTTAGATTGAATATTAATGATGGGTGTTTTTTCAAAAGCAATAGTATTAGCTTTTGGTGGAGGATTATTATTAAGTTTCTGAGTGCTTTTTTTTGAAAGTTCTTTCTTTTTATTTTTTACATTTTTGCTTTTTTGTTGAACAGCATTTTTCTTTTTTATATTGGCAACTTTATGCTTAGTAGCCTTTTTTTTGGTTTTAGAATACTGTGCTGAAATATATGAATCTGCATTAATCAGCAAACACAACATCAAAATTATTTTTATATTTTTCATGTGAATCTAATTATTGATTTTATTTGACACATGGAATAAGCCTGATAAACATTTCGGTTGGTAAACAATCCTCGCTTATGGCTATTTCATGTGTCTCTTTATAATATTTTTTTAAGGCTTATTACACTTGTTTATCATTGTATCATTGATGTAAATTCATAATCAATTCAATGAACAATTGATATTATTGAACTTTATTAGTTTTATTTTTTTGAGATATCACTAATAATAATTTTTCCGCAGCTTCTTTTTTTAGTTCCGGAATTAAAGCATTATCTGCAACACTTTTAAATGTTGCTTCTGCATTAAATAAATCATTTTGTTTGAAA
Organism: Sediminibacterium sp.; assembly: GCA_044239855.1. Lineage (GTDB taxonomy): Bacteria > Bacteroidota > Bacteroidia > Chitinophagales > Chitinophagaceae > Sediminibacterium. The sequence continues at coordinate 9,244 of JBIIAP010000081.1, forward strand.
TAAATATCACCGATCAATAAATAACTCTTAGTTACCCATATATCATAAGATCCAAACTTTTTTATGACTTCAAAACAGGCATTTTCTGCATATTCCAAATTATTTAATTGAAACAATAACTCTGCCGTTCTGTATTGCGCTTCTGCGGTGATTTCTGATTTACCTTGATTTAGTAGCGATTTATATAACGTTAATGCTTGTTCCGGTTTATTATTTAATTGTTCATTTTTTGCAATCACAAATCCAGCCATTAATTTATCATCAGCAGCTATTCCTTTTTGATCAAGTAATTCTGTTGCATTTGATAATGCTTCTTTCCACTCCTGAATTTTAAATTGACATCTTAAAAGTCCTCTCATTGCTTCTAACCTGTTTTCTTGTTGAACAGCAATCTTTTTTAAAACAGAAAAATATTTAGCAGCTTCAACAAAATTTTTCAAATCAAAATAATAGATTCTTGATGATTGCAATGCACTTCGTTCTGCATATTTATTAGGCGACAAGGATACTACAGTATTATAATTAAGTACCGCTTCATTCATTTTCTTTTGAGTTACATAAATTTCAGCTAAGAAGTAATTCGCTTCCATTTTATATTTCCCGTCCGGATAAGTAGTAATATAATTAGTAAAACCAATTTGTGCTGCTGCTAAGTCTTTAGCTTCGTATTTTAATATTGCTGAACGATAAACTAAAGAATCAGCTTCATTAACGGTGATATTTTTACCATTGGATTGCATGAATCCAATATACTCTTCCGGTTGTTGTTTCTCTACAAAAATATTTCTAATATACTCCACAGCAGATTCACTTTCTAAACTATTCGGATACTTGGAAACCAGCATTTTAAACTGATCTAATGATGCATCATTTTTATCCAGGTTAAATAGCGCAATACCTAATTTTAAATAGGTTTGCGGATAA
>JBIIAP010000082.1:0-10150 GCA_044239855.1 Sediminibacterium sp.
ATAAATGCCAGTTAAAAGCCGCGCCGGCAAATAACATCAACATCATGAATCCAAATTTGTTAAGCGCTCCTTTAACAGTCATGGTGCCTTGTAATTGGGCATCTAACTCCAGACTTCTGTTAAATATCTTATCTGTTAATGTAGGGTTACCTGATTTAAAAAGTGCCATAGTTTTTATTTTTCTAGTGAGTAAATTTACAATAAAGTTTATGAATATAAATTGTTTACCTTTTACAACACAAATTTTAACTAAATTTTTGATTTAATATCCGGGATAGTGATCAATCGTTTCAAAAACATATTTTGGATTTTCTTTTAAAATAGTGATCATTTTTTTTAGTGAATCTACATATTCAGGTCGTTGAAACATTCTGTCATGTGTAAGCAATACTAAATGATTCTTGGTAAAGACTGCATTATCTTCGAGTAAATAGGTAATATGTTGGGCCATTTTTTCAGCAGATTGTATGGGTCGGACATCATTGTAATTAAACATCCATTCTGTGTCCCAGCCAAATACCCTATAACCTGCACTGTCTAGTTTATTGCAAAGCGCGCGGACTAATTTAGACGCACGCATAGTGTCTTTTAATACCCAACTATTATTGCCAGGTAAACGTGCAATTTTATAAGGAGGTGCTAAAGTGTCCTGTGTTTTAATAAAATCCGCAAACGCCATTGCAGGGTGCTGGAAAAAATAAGTATACTGGTTACTAGCATGATGAAAGCTATGGTTGGCCAATAAAAATTGTGGATAATTTGCTTTTAGGTCATTAATAATTGATTTCCCGTCATCTCTGCCGGTAACATGCGCGCCAATCATAAAAAAGGTAGCTTTAACCCCTAGCTCTTTACAAACCTGAATGCAGCTTTTTGTGCCAAATTGAGGCCCATCATCGAACGTTAAATAAATATATTGTTTGGTAGAATCATGTATAAATGGGGGGAGTTCGGCTACTATATTTTCAGCTGTTTTGGTTTGCTCTAAATACAGTGTGCCATCTTTTATAGAGCTACCAGCATCAATGCCAATTATTTCAGCTTCTTGAACCTCTTTTTCTACCTGATGATTGCCGTTGCAAGCACTTAAAATCACCATGCCTATCATCAAAACCGGCCATATCAATTTCCCTGTCAACATATTCACTAATCTTTCAATAACATTACCACAATCATATGGCAAATAATATGCTTATTTATTAAAAAATCACAAAAGATGACGAAAGGGCAGAAAAAATGCTCGCTATAAATTGTATCTTTATATAACAATCTGATGCGATGAGTAACAAACAAGAAATTTTACAAGACGTAGTTATTAAGTTTGCCGGTGATAGCGGAGATGGGATGCAGTTGACTGGTCAGCAGTTTACCAACAACACTGCATTAATGGGGATTGACTTAGCAACCTTTCCTGACTTTCCTGCAGAAATCAGAGCCCCAATAGGAACTGTGCCGGGCGTAAGTGGATATCAATTACACTTCTCTTCTAATGAAGTATATACACCGGGAGACATTGCCGATGTGTTAGTAGCCATGAATGCTGCGGCTTTAAAAGTGAATCTGAAGGCCATTAAGCCGGGGGGTAAAATCATTGTAAACCTAGATGGATTTGATGCAAAAAATTTAAGATTAGCCAATTATGCTGATGGAGTTAATCCGTTGGAAGATGGCAGCTTAGATGCTTTTGAGGTAATAAAAATTGATGTAACCAAGCTTACCCGTGAGGCATTGAAGGAGTTTACTGATTTGGGTGTAAAGGAGAGAGACCGGGCAAAAAACATGTTTGTATTAGGGTATGTGTATTGGATGTACAACAGAGATTTGGAGAACACGATCGATTTTCTTAAAGAAAAGTTTGGCAAAAAAGACAATATTCTACAGAGTAATATTAAAGTATTACAGGCAGGGTATAACTATGGCGATACTACCGAAACTTTTACTACCAGATATAAAGTAGAAAAAGCTAAAATGGAACCCGGAACCTATCGAAGTATCATGGGAAACCAGGCGCTTTCGATGGGATTAATTGCTGCCAGCGAAAAAAGCGGTTTGCCGATATTCCTGGGAACTTATCCTATTACACCGGCTTCAGATATCTTACATGATTTAAGTAAGTACAAGTCATTTGGCGTTAAAACATTTCAGGCTGAAGATGAGATTGCGGGTATTTCTGCTGCAATAGGTGCGAGTTATGGCGGTGCTTTAGGCATTACCACTACTTCTGGTCCCGGAATGGCGCTTAAAACAGAAGCAATGGGCTTGGCAGTAATGTTGGAAATTCCATTGGTTATCATCAATATTCAGCGTGGCGGCCCTTCAACGGGGTTGCCTACTAAAACGGAGCAGAGTGATTTATTGCAGGCATATTATGGAAGAAATGGCGAGTGCCCCATGCCGGTAATTGCTTCTTCAACCCCTAGTGATTGTTTTGATGTTGCTTATGAGGCGGTTAGAATTGCTGTGCAGCACATGACGCCTGTAATTTTGTTGAGTGATGGCTATATTGCCAATGGTGCCGAACCATGGAAATTCCCTCAATCTAAAGACTTAAAGCCTATTGAAGTTACTTTCAAAAAAGCATTAGCTGAAGGCGAAGAAAAATATCAGCCATACAAAAGAGATGAAAAATTAGCTCGTCCGTGGGCAGTGCCCGGAACTCCAGGATTAGAGCACCGTGTAGGTGGATTAGAAAAACAAGACATCACCGGAAATATCAGTTACGATGCAGATAACCATCAGTTAATGGTAGATATTCGTCAGGCTAAAGTAGATAAAGTAGCTGATTATATTCCTTTACAAAGGCTGGATAGCGGACCTGAAAAAGGACAAGTATTGGTATTGGGTTGGGGTTCTACGTATGGTGCTATTAAAAGTGCTGTATTAGACTTACAAGCCAAAGGTAAGGCTGTTAGCCATGCACATATTCGTTACTTACGTCCGTTTCCAAAAAATCTAGGAGATATCATTAAGAACTTTGAACACGTTTTAATACCTGAAATTAATAATGGTCAACTAATTAAAATCATTCGTGATCAGTATATGGTTGATGCTAAAGGATATAATAAAATAAAAGGCGTTCCAATTACTAAAGGAGAATTAATAGAAGTTATTACTAAAATGATTGGTTGATCCTACCACAACAATTTTAGTCAGATATCTTGAATAATTAGATAAGTCGATTCAGTTATGAATTGGCTTATTTGATTTTATCAGGAAGTAGTGAAGCCTTTCCCTTTAAAAGTACAAACATTAAACAACCCACATTCACTACACTTGGGATTGCGAGCCAAACAAGTATATCGGCCATGTAATATGAGCCAATGATGGGCTCGGTGAACATAAGCTTCCGGAATGAATTTAATGAGTTCTTTTTCCACAGCTAATGGTGTTGTAGCCTTTTTGCTAACCAACCCTAATCGATGACTTACCCTATACACATGCGTGTCTACGGCCATATTGGGTTGTTCATCAATTACGCTGGTAATTACATTAGCCGTTTTGCGCCCCACTCCGGGAAGTTTCACCAATTCATTTACGGTCATGGGTACTTCGCCATTAAATTGTTCTAACAACATATTGGCCATGCCAATTAAATGCTTGGTTTTGTTGTTGGGGTAGGAGATGCTTCTAATCAACGGAAACAGATCTTCAAACTCCGCTTTAGCCATAGAAACCGGATCGGGGAAAACACGAAAAATTCCCGGTGTGGTAAGGTTTACCCTCTTGTCGGTGCACTGTGCAGATAAAATAACTGCAACCAGTAATTGAAAGGGGTTATCGTACAACAATTCAGTTTCTGCAACAGGAGAAGTTTCTAAAAAGTAATCAATTATTAATTGATATCGTTCTTTTTTGGTCATGAATCCTTCTTGTTCTTAACAGATTTAGCAGCATACTCCATAATTGCTTTTATGGTTTCCTCAGATGGGGCATGGAGCTTTACTTTATCCATTTGCTCCATAGACCGTTTCAACGTTTCTAATCTGTTTTTCAGATCAGTATCGTCTTGAATAGCCTTGTTAATCGCTGCAGATAATGCAGACGGGCAATCATTGTACAAATACATAATTAATTCCTCTTCTTTAAAATTGTTCATAAGCAGTTTTTCTGCGTAAATAAGAGGATACGGGATGATATAAAAACGACAAGGTGGCCAAAATATTGCAAATCTTTATTTTTATTGTTTAAAAACCGAGCCAACGATTTTTATGTAAATTTATTTTTTATTGCTGAATTTTTATTGTTGAATTTCCTGGGCAGAATCTTCAATTATAAAAATATCTTCTCCGTCTTTTTTCATTAAATAACGTTCTCTGGCATATTTTTCTAATGTAGCCGGATTATTTTCTAGATCGCCCAATGCTTTTTTTGTCTTTTTAATTTCACTAATATAGTAGCCTTTTTTCTTCTCCAATTTCTCTAATTCTTCTTTTCTTTCTTTTTGTTCAAAATAATCTCTTTGATCAAAAAACATCATCCAAACAATAAAAAACAACAACACTAGTACATATTTATTAGTAATAATAGGGGTTATTTTTTTCATGTGTTTATATTTATTTGCTTGAACTAGTCACATGGAATTTGCTTTAAATGCAAACTTGTTTAAAACCCATTTTATGGGTGTGTCATAAAAATGGCAGATAAAAGTAATAATAAACCTTTATCTGCCAAGTAATATATTGTTGAAATGGATTAAATAAGGGTTATTTATTACCAAATTTTAATTTTCCAACCGGGTAAACGCCTGTTTCTCCCAATAATTCTTCGATACGAATCAACTGATTGTACTTTGCCATACGGTCGGTACGAGAAGCAGAACCGGTTTTTATTTGTCCGCAATTTAATGCTACTGCTAAATCTGCAATAGTAGTATCTTCTGTTTCACCGCTTCTGTGGCTCATTATGGTGTTGTAACCATTGTGTTGTGCCAATGAAACTGCATTGATTGTTTCTGTAACTGTACCAATTTGATTTACTTTAACCAAAAGTCCGTTAGCGATTTTTTTGTCGATTCCTTGTTGTAAACGGGTAACATTGGTAACAAATAAATCATCACCCACTAGTTGACATTTGGTGCCAACAGCTTGTGTCAGGGCTTTCCAACCATCCCAATCATCTTCAGCCATTCCATCTTCAATAGAAACAATTGGGTATTGATTTACCCAACTTTCCCAATATTTAACTAACTCATCGCTGCTCATTTCTTTACCATCGCTCTTGTGAAATACATATTTCTTCTTCTCACTATTCCATAATTCACTGTTAGCTGCATCCATAGCGATAACAATTTGAGAACCGGTTTTGTAACCTGCAGCCTGTATAGACTCTAGTACCGTTTCAATTGCTTCTTCATTGCTTTGAATGTTTGGTGCAAATCCACCTTCATCTCCTACATTGGTGCTGTACCCCTTTTTCTTTAATACTCCTTTTAAAGTATGAAAAATTTCTACACCCCAACGCAAGCCTTCACTAAAAGAAGGTGCGCCTACCGGCATGATCATAAATTCTTGAAAATCAATTTTATTATCGGCATGTGCTCCACCATTTAAAATATTCATCATCGGAATAGGCAATGTTCTTGCATTGGTACCGCCGATGTAGCGGAAAAGAGGCAAAGAGGCTTCGTCTGCAGCAGCTTTCGCAACAGCCATACTTACTGCTAGAATAGCATTTGCACCTAATTTTGCTTTGTTTGGAGTGCCGTCTAATTCAATCATAGCCTGATCTATAGCTGCTTGTTCGCTCACATCAAATCCTACAATAGATTCAGCAATTATTTCATTTACATTTTTAACAGCTTGTAATACACCCTTGCCTACATATGTTGATTTGTCGTTGTCGCGCAATTCAACTGCTTCATGAATGCCGGTACTTGCTCCACTTGGAACAGCAGCTCTTCCGAGTGCCCCGTCATCTGTTAAAACATCTACTTCAACTGTAGGATTACCGCGACTGTCCAGTATTTGTCTGGCATGTACTTCAATAATGTGGCTCATTTTTTATGTTTGTTTTATGCGGCGAAGATACGTAATATGTAGTTTATACATTTGCATTAGTAGTGAAACTGCGGAAAACCTCCTCCAATGATTGGTTGGCCTTTAAGTTGTCTAAAAGATCATTTGCAACAATCTGCCCCTTATGGATAATAATTACCCTGTTACAAATTGCTTCTACTTCCTGTAAAATATGGCTGGAGAATAAAATCGCTTTATTAGACCCCTCCTCTTTAATTAAATTCCGAATTTCTATAATCTGATTTGGATCCAAACCGGTAGTAGGTTCATCTAAAATAAGTACTTCGGGTTGATGAATCAAAGCAGCAGCTAACCCAACTCGTTGTTTATATCCTTTAGAAAGTTGCCCAATTTTTTTATGTTGTTCTATTTGCAGGCCAACTTTTTCTATAACCTGATAAACAGAAGCAGATGCATGCTGTATCTTATGAACACCAGCAATGAAGTGTAAATACTCTTTTACATACATATCAAAGTAAAGTGGATTGGCTTCGGGTAAGTAGCCAATTTTTCGCTTACATTCAATAGGGTGATTATTTAAGGCTAGTCCATCAATTGAAATATTACCGGAATCGGGCGTTAAAAAACCGGTAATCATTTTCATGGTAGTGCTTTTGCCAGCACCATTTGGGCCTAAAAAGCCTACAATTTCCCCCTTATTCAAAGAAAAAGATACCTGGTGAACGGCTTTTTGTGTGCCGTAATTTTTACACAATTGGTCAACTTCAATCAACATGTAGATGGCTTTACCGCAAATTTACCGTAATCTGCTGATACGGATCATCTTATGAAAGGTTAAGGCTTTGATAAGATTTTAAGCTGCGATTCAATATTTTTTTGTATCTTAATAATTGTATACTTATGACCGAATACCAATACCCAAAAATCGTTTTGTCGTAATTAACTGTGGAATTATACATAAAATTGCTTTAAACCATATTATATTAACCTCCTAAATATTCATATTAACAAAAACTTATCAGTAAAAAAAATATAATACCTGATTTACATCAGTTATCTTTGACAGCATTGCCATATCTAAAATATCCAAATAACAAAATCAATACCTATTGAATTAAATTTTACTATTCATCATCGTCAAAACTAGCCGGTTGTTAAGTTTAAAATCCACATGTGAATTATTTTCATATGCATAAATATTCTATCATAGCTGTATTAATGCTGATAAGTGCGCATGCATTTACGCAGTCAACAGTTATTTTAGACACCTCCGTTAACATTGTAGACCCCTTAGTAAATTGTGGGGAGAATAGTCAGGTTAGCATGCAGGGAGGGATAGCCGATTATTATCAATGGTATAAAAATGGTCAGCCATTAGAGGGGGCTACTCAAAGAAATTATATAGCACAAGTTTCTGGAACCTATTTTTTAAAGGTATCTAATACATCTGGTCAGTCAGACACCAGCAGATTAATTGATATTTTGATATTCCCTAAACCCGTTGTTCAGTTTACGGTAAATGAATTGAACCAGTGTTTATTGGGCAATCAGTTTATATTTACGAATACCAGCACCATCACCAGCGGATACCTTTCACCTGCCTGGAAATTGGGCGATGGCATTAACTCCGGAGCAATTAGTCCTAAATACAGCTATTTTTCTCCTGGAACTTATGCGGTTACTTTAATAGCAACGAGTGATCAGGGTTGTAAAGACAGCATCACTAAAACTATTAATGTTTATGCAAGTCCGCAAGCTAATTTTACTGTAAATACTGTTACGCAATGTTATGCGGGTAATTCGTTTGATTTAACCAATAAGAGTGCATTAAGTGTTGGCGCGATGAAATATTTTTGGGATCTGGGTGATGGAAGAGCCACTTCTGAAAATGAAAATATAAATTATTCATATAGTACTCCCGGTACATATAAAATATCATTACAAGTCATTTCGCCTAATAATTGCAGAGCAGATTATGCCACCTATGTATATGTAAATCCAACGCCTTCAGGGAAGATTAAAGTTCCTGTTGATACCAATTTTTGTGAAGGAAGTTTTGTTCGCTTAGAAACCAATGCGGCGAACACTTATCAGTGGCTATTTAATGGGGCGCCTCTTACCGGAGCCAATGCGCAAGTGTTTAATGCTACCGAAACAGGAGCATATAAGGTAATATTAACCAATGAATATGGCTGTGCTGCTTTTGCTGATAATGAAGTACGATTAAATAAACTGCTTAAACCAATTGCGGCATTTAGTTTTGATAAAACCTGTGTTGGTTTCGCAACAACATTTGTTAATCAATCTGTGGTAAATGCATCTGGGCTCATACAATTTCGTTGGAGATTTGGAGATGGTGACAGTTCTGTTGAAATAAATCCGATCCATAGTTTTTTGCAATCCGGAATATATGATGTTCAGTTAACCATCTCCCCTAAATATTGCCCACAACTAGCACAAACGTTGCTCAAGAAAACAACTATTCAACCTGAAACCAAAGGAGTACGGTATGCTACCGTAAATGCAGTTGCATCAAGGAATCTACAACTAAATGCAAGAAATATATCAGCAGCTAGTTATAGTTGGAGCCCAACTATAGGATTAAGCAATGCCGGCATTTACAACCCGGTATTTAACTATACCACTACGCAGCAGTATTTAATGGAGGTAACAACAACAGACGGGTGTTCATTTACTGATACAGCATTGGTTCGCGTATTTACGGAGAAGCAAATATTTGTGCCCGATTTATTTTCTCCCAATGGAGATGGAAAAAATGATCGGTTAACGCCAATATTTTCTGGCATCAATCGTTTGAAGTCGTTTAGGGTATTTAACAGATGGGGGCAAATAGTGTTTCAAACCAGTAAAATGGGCGATGGGTGGGATGGAATGTTACGAGGGGTAAATCAACCGGTTGAAACCTATACCTGGATGGTTGAAGCATTGGATTTGGATGATCAAAGTATTATAAAAACAGGATCAGTTATTTTGGTACGATGAGCAGTATTAAATACATACAAAAATACCTTGTATTGGGACTAGCACTGCTCTCAACCGGAACTGCGTGGGCACAAGAGCCTCATTTTACGCAGTATGCATCGGCACCATTTATCATCAACCCAGCTTTTACCGGCGTGTTCAATGGAAAGATGCGAGTGATGGCCAACTTAAGACAACAGTGGAGTAGTTTAGGTAGTCCATATAGTACTTCTTTATTAGCCATGGATGCCAAATTATTTGATGAGGAAGGGTATGCGCAGAATCCATTTAATATGGGGGTGCAGTTTGTTACAGATCGGTCGATGAAGGGAGCATTTCAAACCAATTTTATCACTGCTACGTCATCCTATCATGTTGCACTTAATTTTAAAGGAGATCAAACACTTGGCTTAGGGATGAGTATTGGATATGGAAATAGAAAAATTGATTTTTCTTCCTTATCAACCGAATCGCAATTTACGGATGCAGGTTTTGATTTAACCTTACCCAATGGCGAGCTTGGGTTGGGAAGTGTAAAACCTTATTTAACAACCGGTGCTGGTTTATTGTATTGTTATAACAATGAAAATGAAGGCACTTTTTTTGATTTTGGAGTTTCGGCGTTTAACTTAAACCAGCCGTTGCAAACATTTTTATATGACAGTAAAGAAGTAGTTCCATTAAGAATGGCGGCTCAGGCGAGTTTACAAAAATACATGTATGGAAATTTATTGTTGAATGTAAAAATGTTGTATCAATCGCAAGCCAATACCGACTATTTAGTGAGTGGATTTTCTATGGCCAGATTAATGGAAGAAGATGATATTGAAGCAGATATGATTGGTGTAGGATTGTGGTACCGAACAGGGGATGCTATTGCGCCAATGGTATTTGGGGAGTTTAATCAGTTTAAAGTGGGGCTTTCCTATGATATTCAAATCAATGGATTGAGGAAGAATACCATGCCGGCCAATTCAATGGAATTGTCATTGCAATGGAGAATGTTAAAAAATAAAAATTAAAAACGTAGAGACGCCATGTTGGCGTCTCGTAAAAAAAGACATACCGGCGCAAATAGAACAAATAAAATATCAATGAATCAAAACCCAAACATATCATCCAATAAAAACTTGCAGGCAATTGCTGTAAAGCTATTGGTATGTTTGATGGTTTATATAATGCCATGCATGGTG
>JBIIAP010000304.1:0-3050 GCA_044239855.1 Sediminibacterium sp.
TGCTTTTTAGGAGCATCACTTTCTTCTTGCAAAAAAAATTCGGAATCATTACCTCCAATCGGAGGGTTTAACAATGCCAACGAAGTTGCATCTTCTAACTTAGTTGCTTACGTTCCTTTAGACGGTTCTGCGGTTGAAACCAAATCAAAAGCTACCGCCGCATCCATTAGTGGTATTTCTTATGTTACTGGAGTAAAGGGTCAAGCTGCTAAATTCGCCAATGGATATGCAGTTTTTCCTGAAAGTACAAGTATAACAACCGGTATGACCAGCTTTACCATTTCTTCATGGATTCAAGTGCAAAACAACGGTAATACCGCTACAATGTTTGTACAATTAGGCCGTGCCGGAGAATGGGCTGGAACCATTAATATGATGGCTGAAACTGGTCAGTTCAAAGCAACTTCTGACACCTTAAGATTAAAGGGATTACTCGTAGAAAACCGTGGCGGTAACGCTAACTGGCAAGATTGTATTAACCGTGTTGATGTAGATCCTGCTTCAACTACTGATGTGCTTTTCCCTAATAAAGTAGCTGGTACATCATGGTTCCATGGCTTGGTTAGATACGATGCTGCTACCTCTAAGTTCACTGCTTGGTCTAATGGTGTAAAAATCAGCAACCCAACTTGGGAACTTAGACAAGTTAATGGTGCCAATATGGGTAATATTACTCCATATTCTCCATCTAAATTGGTATTAGGTGGCTTCTTAGCCAAAATCAATGGTACTTCTACTGATTCTTGGCAAGGTAATTTAACTGGTCAGTTAGATGAGGTTAGAATCTACAATAAAGCCTTAACTGATGCTGAAATCAGCGCTTTATACCAACTAGAAAAAGCTGGAAGATAATTATTTGATTTAATAGAATACTGCATCATAGAACGATGTAAAGCAATCGTTTTATTGTAAATTAGCAGATATTTTAAAGATAAGCAAAGGGCTGATCAGTTTTGTATCAGTCCTTTGCTTTTAATACAATCATTATCATGCCCAACTTCTATTCCTCTTTTCTGAAAAAAAACATGCCACTAATCACGCTTGTTTGTTTATTAATTGCTTGCGGTAATAAAAACACAATGCTTAGTGTTCTTCCCGCTTCTCAAACAAATGTAAATTTCGTTAATAAACTTGAACAAAAAGAGGGATTAAACATTTTGTACTATCTATACTTTTATAACGGGGGAGGAGTTGCAACCGGTGATATTAATAACGATGGGCTAACTGATATTTATTTTACAGCAAATTCAAAAGGCAATAATAAATTGTACCTGAATAAAGGAAATTTTACATTCGAAGATATTACCGATAAAGCTGGTGTAAAAGGACTTTCAGACTGGTGTTCCGGTGTAACTATGGCCGACGTTAATGGAGACGGATTATTAGATATATACGTTTCTACAGTTAGCAACAAGTATGGGTTAACCGGTCACAATGAGTTGTATATCAATAATGGTAAATTAAATTTCACAGAAGAATCTGCCAAGTATGGATTAAATACTTCATGCGTAACAACGCAATCTGCATTTTTTGATTATGACCACGATGGTGATTTAGATTGCTATATCCTAAATCAATCTCATCATCCACATGCTAATATTGTAGATACCAGCAATAGAAGAAAATATGATGAATTTGCTGGGGATAAACTCTTTAGAAACGACCTGTCTGCCACCGGAAAATTCACTGATGTTTCTGCACAAGCAGGTATCTCTCAAAGTAATTTGGGTTATGGTTTAGGGATAGCAATTGGAGATTTAAATAACGATGGCTGGGAAGATGTCTATATTGGAAACGATTTTCATGAAAACGACTATTATTACGTAAACCAAAAAAACGGTTCTTTTAAAGAAGAAGGCGATAAGCACTTCAACCACTACAGCCGTTTTAGTATGGGTAATGATGTTGCTGATTATAATAACGATGGACAATTGGATTTAGTGACAGTAGATATGCTGCCGCCAGATGAAAAAACACTGAAAACTTATGGAAGTGATGAAAATCCGGATATCTATAAAGTTAAACTTGAATTAAACGGTTATCAAAAACAATACTCTAAAAACAATCTTCAACAAAATAACGGCAATGGAACTTCTTTCAGCGAAACAGCTTTGATGAGTGGAGTTTCAGCTACCGATTGGAGTTGGTGCCCTTTATTTGCTGATTTTGATAACGATGGGAATAAAGATTTATTTATTTCGAGTGGAATTGTAAAACGTCCCGTAGACTTAGATTATGTTCAGTTTGTATCTGCAATGCAAGCAAAAAAAGGACTTGATCAAACCGATCGTTACGATAAAGAAGTTATTGAAAAAATGCCGGATGGAAGTTCGCATCCTTATCTATACAAAGGGGATGGCGCTCTTCATTTTACGGATGTTAGCGAACTATGGGGCACCGGAAAAATGAAAGGCTACTATACCGGAGCTTCTTATGCTGATCTGGATAATGATGGCCGACTAGATATAATCATCAACCCAATTGATGAACCTGCTGTTATTCTTAAAAACAACGCTCCCAATAACCAACATTTATCTATCTCATTTAAGGGAAATAATGCTAATACTTTTGGGGTTGGAGCAAAAGCTTATCTGTTCTCCCAAAAAAATATTCAATACCAACAATTAATGCTAACCAGGGGATTTCAATCTTCAACAGCTCCAATGCTGCATTTTGGCATGAATGAAAACACAATCATCGACAGCATATTAATTGTTTGGCCTAATCAACAATATCAGGTAATTAAAAATATTCCTAAATCAGGAAACCTTTTGGTTAAACAAGCTGAATCAATGGGGACATTTGAACATGATCGTTTTTTTCATTCATCTAAACCCATATTAAATGATATCTCCACTGCGGTTGGATTAAATTGGTCTCATAAAGAAAACGACTTCATTGATTATAACCGCCAGTATTTAATCCCACATCAATTGTCTACCCGTGGGCCTAAATTAGCAGTGGCCGATGTTAATAAAGATGGATTAGAGGACTTCTTTGTTTGTGGCGCAGCACAACAACCCGGACAGCTATTTACGCACACAGTTAAT
>JBIIAP010000006.1:0-30819 GCA_044239855.1 Sediminibacterium sp.
GTTTTTTATTTTTATAGACACAATCTGATCCTTCAATTTCTCTAACCATAACCAAATATTTTCTGGTATATTTTTATTCGATAGAAAGTCTACCTCCAGGTAATTGCTGTTATTGGCTACAGGTACTACTGCTATGCCCAGATTAGTTAGTTGTTCCATCGTTTTTTTATCGGGTGCGGCAACTGATGCGGCAGGATAGTACTCAATGAATTGCATGGACTGCAATGGTTTAGCATATTCAGCTAATATTTTTTGTTCTTTGGCTGTTGGGTTTAGATCTTTTACTTTTTTATCGAAACTTGCTCCGGATGCGATCCACCAATGAATAAGGTTGATTTGATTTTTAGTTAATGGAGGCTCCGATTTTGGTGGCATGTGCTTTTTATCGAACTCTTCCAGCATTAATCTTTGATAGAGTATACTTTTTGCTGCATCATTGGGAATCAATACCGCCCCTGCTTTTCCACCCTTTACTATCCAATCAGTTTCATCTAATCGTAAATTTCCTTTTTGTTTAGACGCACCATGACAGTTGTAACAATTATCCTGAAAGATCGGCTGAATAAGCTCTTTATAGACTATTGCCTCATTCATATTTTGAATGATTGGTTGTTTGGCAGCTGCATGGTTAGCGGTACGATTTTCTGCTTTTGCATTGAATGAAAATTCTCCATGCGTAAGTGTTGCCCCTAAATGACCTGTTATACATAACACAATGATTATAACAACTGTTAAAATACGATTTGTGTTAGTGGCTATTTTATTGAAAAGGGCATATAAGGTAAATGATAAAACGGCTAAGGTGATTCCCAACCATTGATGATAGTTTAATAGTTGTTCTTCATAAAAAGTGGTATTAGATAAACACCAGCCAGATATACAGGAAACTGCAGCGGCAATACTTCCTAATAAATAGATGAATCGAACACTAAAAATTAAGTTTTTAAATTTTTCATGAAAGCTTAACCAATAAAATAATATACCCAGCAATAAAAAGCCAATAGGCAGATGCACCAGCATGGGATGGAAAACACCAATAAAATGATTCAATTGATTCAACGCTTAAATTTTAAAATTCAAATTTTATGAAATGATTTCATTAATAACTTTTCCGGAAACATCGGTGAGACGGAATGGTCTTCCCTGAAAGTTATATGTAAACTTTTCATGGTTAAAGCCTAATTGATTTAAGATAGTTGCCTGAATATCAAAGGTGGAAACCTTGCCATCAATAGCATTATAGCCTATCTCATCTGTTTCACCATGGGTGTATCCCGACTTAATACCCCCTCCGGCCATCCACATAGTAAATGCATCGGAATGATGATCTCTGCCTTTAAATGCATTGGGGTTACCATCTCTGTTTTCCTGCATAGGAGTTCGGCCAAATTCTCCACCCCACACTACTAATGTTTCTTCTAATAAACCGCGTTGTTTTAGATCTAGTAACAAAGCAGTAATCGGTTTATCGATACTTCTGCATTTGTTGATAAAGCCATATTCCAGCGAGCCATCTTCACCGGTACCATGTGTGTCCCAACCCCAATCGAACAGTTGAACAAACCGAACGCCGTTTTCAACTAATTTTCTGGCTAACAAAACATTATTAGCAAAACATTCTTGTCCGGGTTTAGTGCCATACAATTGGTGAATGTAATCTGGTTCATCATTAATATTCATTACATCCGGCACAGCAATTTGCATTTTATATGCCATCTCATACTGGGCAATTCGAGACAGTATTTCGGGATCTTTGTATTCTTCGTAAGCAGTTTTATTTACTTCATTAATTGCGTCAATGGATGCTCTTCGTATATCTCTGTTGATACCGTCAGGATCTTTTAAAAACAAAATGGGATCGCCTTCTGATCTGCATTGTACCCCTTGATAAACAGATGGCAAGAATCCACTACCCCATACACTTTTTCCTGCATCAGGAGATCTGCCACCGGAAGTTAACACTACATATCCCGGCAAATTGCTGTTAACAGTTCCTAATCCATAGGTAACCCAGGAGCCCATACTCGGACGTCCCAAACGGGCAGAACCAGTGTGCATTAAGAGTTGTGCAGGCCCATGATTAAACTGATCTGTTTGCACTGCTTTTAAGAAACTTATTTCATCTGCAACAGTTGAAAGATGCGGCAAATGATCTGATATCCATGCACCACTTTGTCCCCTTTGCTTAAAATTTGCCAACGGCCCCAGCATTTTTGGCACTCCTCTGATGAAGGCAAATTTTTTACCTTCTAATAAAGAGGGCGGACAATCTTGTCCGTTTAATTTCATCAATTCTGGCTTGTAATCGAAGAGCTCCAATTGAGAAGGAGCACCTGCCATGTGCAGGTAAATGACTGATTTTGCTTTGCCTAAAAAATGCGGTGCATGTGGCGCTAAGGGGTTGATTATATTTTGTTGTGCTTCGCTGATACCTGGAATACCACAACTGTTCAACAAGGAACCAAGTGCAAGACCACCCAATCCATATACACAGTCATTCAAAAAATGTCTGCGGGTAACTTGTTCCAACTTTTTAGATTGGGCTTCCTGAATAATTCTATCGTTGTATTTACTCATCGAATTAATTTTTGGTTATACACTCGTCTAAATTAAGCATAGCATTGGCTACTACCACTAATGCGGCCAATTCAGGGGTTTTTAATGCGCTTTTTGTACCTGCAATTTTCTCTATTTCACCCGGCTCGCTTTTATAATGCTGAAATGCTTTTTTATAAAGCGTATTTAATGCAAGTAATTTTTCCTTAGCCATGGCCGAATAGAAAATGGTTGTATATCCATGATTAATTTTATCAGCAATAGAGGGTTGTTTGGATTGAAACATAGCAGTTGCAAAATGTTGTGCCATCTCCATATAAGCAGCATCATTTAACACGGTTAATGCTTGCAAAGGCGTATTGGTTTTTATTCTTCTGGCAACACATACTTCTTTGGAAGTTTCATCGAACATAATCATAGAAGGATAGGGAGCGGAACGTTTCCAGAAGGTATACAGCGCTCTTCTATATTGATTTCCATCGGTGTTCATTACCCATGAGCTTCCATTATAAGGAGACATCCAAATATTGGGGGGTTGATAGGGGAATACACTAGCGCCATACAAGTTTGCATTTAATACGCCAGAAACAGCCAATGCCTGGTCACGGATTTGCTCGGCAGATAACCTAACCCTGGCCCCTCTTGCATAAAATTTATTGTATGGATCTTTATCTGCTCCTTCTTGATTGATTTTTGAATCTTGCCGGTAAGTTGCAGACAAAGCAATTTCTTTCATTAATTTTTTTAGATCCCATTTGAATTCATGCATCAGCTTAAAAGACAAATAATCTAACAGGGATTGATGCGTAGGTGGAATACCTTGAGTACCAATGTCTTCCAGGGTTTCCACTATACCTTGACCGAAAAATTGTTCCCAAATTCTATTGACGATTGTTCTGGAAGTGAGTGGATTTTTTTTATCGGTCATCCATAAAGCCATCCCCAATCTGTTTTTGGGGAATTGATCAGCAAAAGGATTTAAAGATGCAGGAACACCTGGTTTAACTTCTTTACCCAAGGTTAACCGATTACCCCGAATGAAAACAGCAGTAGATCTGAATAAAGCATCCGGATTTTCGTACATCACCGGAGTATATGTTGCCTGCTTAGGTTGAATTAATTCGACAAAGTATGTATATGCCGTATCGAATTGCGGAGCAGCTTTTGCAGGAAAGGGTTGCGTAAAATGAAACCAGTCGAACTTTAATCCGGTTTCCTGTGCGTTGCTTAAATTTTTATTGGTGTAAGTAAAGTATAGATTTTGTTTTGCGTTCAAAGGATTTATGGGTATAGTAAGTACTTTCCATTGTCCATTGGTGTTTTCAACGTTATAAGTAGAAATAATAGGACCATTTGGACTGTTAACATGAATGTTCCATTTGCCGCCGGTTTTCCAACTGGCCAACCTGACCATTAATTGAGTTTGATTTTGGAGTATCACATTTTTAATCCGCGCAACGGCATTGTTTCTAAGTACCAGCCATTTGGTGTCGGCTAATGCACTGTTTACTAAAGAGTCGGCAACGATAGAATGGATGGCAGGTTCTCCGGTTTTTACAAAAGTTAGTATAGGTGCGGCTTTATCCGGTGCATTTTTTTGTAACCATTTTTTTAAGAATTGAAATTTAATACTATCGTTTTGATGGAACTCTCTAAGTAAAGGATAATCATCATAGGTATCCTCATCTCTTGAATTATTAAAAAAGGCCAGAAATTTATAATACTCTTCTTGTGTAAAGGGATCATAAGGGTGACTATGGCACTGTACACAGGCAAAAGTAGTGCTCATGAGTGTTTCCCAAGTAGTGTTTACCCGATCAATTACAGCAGCCGTTCTAAACTCTTCATTATCGGTGCCTCCTTCATCATTGGTTACCGTATTTCGGTGAAATGCGGTTGCGATGAATTGATCATCGGAAGGATTGGGTAATAAATCGCCAGCCAGCTGTTCAATCAAAAAATCATTATAAGGCTTATTCTGATTGAATGCTTTAATCAGCCAATCGCGGTAGCGCCAAATACTTCTATCCCCATCTCTTTCATATCCTTTTGTATCGGCATAACGGGCTAAGTCCATCCAAACTGCGGCCCAACGTTCGCCAAAATGCGGAGAGGCCAATAAAGCATCCACTAACAACTCATACGCATTCGCTTGATTGTTGTTTAAAAATTGATTGGCCAATGAGCGGGGTGCCGGCATACCAATTAAATCGAGACTCACTCTTCTTAGGAGTACTTCTTTTGAAGCTTCCTCAACAGGCGTTAACCCATGGTCTTTTGCGGACTTATAAATAAAATGATCGATATCGTTTTTTACCCATTTATTGGCAATAAAAAATGAATGTGAGTTGGGAACATCCACTTCTTCAACAGGGATATATGCCCAATGGTTGCCCCATTTAGCCCCTTGTTTGATCCAGGTTTTTAACAGCGTGATTTCTTCCTTGGAAAGGGGTGGATGTTTATAGGGCATTCTTTCCTGCAAATCTGCAGTAACAAGCCTTTTGATCAATTCGCTGTTATCCGGATCGCCGGGTATAATGGCAGGCTTACCCGATTCATTTTTTGCGAAAGCATCTTGTTCGAACAGTAAGCTGAACCCTGCTTCTTTTTTAACGCCACCGTGACAACTGATGCACTTTTTGTTAAGCAGTGGCTTGACCTCTGTATTAAAATTAATTTCTTTACTGCTAGAAAAAAATACATAGCAGAGTGTTAACAAGGCCAACAGCGCAATTACAATCGTAGTTTTTTTATTATACAAGTTGGATATCTGTATCATTTACCTCACAGAATTATCCTTAAATCTAATTAAGTTTTATGAGAAGTTGGCTTTTAAAATGAAATTTAAATGGCCGGCATAAAAAAATGAAGCTGCAGGTTATTTATTGGAAACCGTGAATGATTTACTGGCGTTATTCGTAGAGGTTTTTACTGAAGAAACCTTTATAGTAGCCATGCACCAACGACCTTTAGGCAGATTAATTAATGTGACTGTATTGGTTGCAGCCGTTGAAGTTACTGCAGCATTTTGTGTTACATTTTGCGTATTGGTTTGATCTACCACGGTTGCTTCTATTTTAATACCGCTTGTGGAGGGCATTGCGGATGTTAGCGTTACAGTAACAGGAAAAGAGGCACCCACAGCAATGCTGTTATCGGTTGCATTGATGGAAAAAGCAATATTGGTTTCTGCAACAGGTGTGGTAGTGCCACCCTCACTTGATTTACTACAAGCATTTAAAAAAGTAATGATTGCAACAACGATTAGTACCTTTTTCATGTGTTTTGGTTTATTATTTTTAATGGTCACATGGAATTCGCATTGTTTACTCACTCGAACGTCCATGTACTTGAATTAAATGATTTTAATAAAGTATCATAAAAATAAGGTTATTAATGCAAGTAAATTGCAATTGAATGCTTCTAGGGGATTATTATATGAATAATAAATGCAAAATTTACGGAACCTAATTGAAATTAGAGTAGGATAAACGAAGCTACCTATGTTAATAGTGAAGTAAGCAGAGAGGAAGGGATTCGAACCCTCGATACAGTTTCCCGTATACACACTTTCCAGGCGTGCTCCTTCAACCACTCGGACACCTCTCTGTTTATTGGGCTGCAAAAATAGTGGTTCAGGATGAGTGCGCGAATAATTTTTCTGCATTTATGGAAGTAATTGCTGCAATTTCTTTTTCGGACACCTCTTTTACTGCTGCAAGTTTTGATAAAACATACTGCAAATAAGCACTTTCGTTTCTTTTACCTCTAAAAGGAACAGGGGTTAAATAAGGGGCATCTGTTTCTAAAACGAGGTGTTCGAGTCCAATTTTAGCGATCACTTCCCCTAAACCGGCATTTTTGTAGGTAATAACCCCTCCTATTCCCAACAAAAAGCCCATTTGAGTGATCTGAATTGCGGACTCATAACTTCCACTAAAACAATGAAAAATACCTTTTAATCCTTTTGCTGCATAAGGTTTAACCATTTCAATGGTTTCTTGCATGGCATTTCTGGTATGTATAACAATGGGTAGTTGCTTTTCCAGCGCCCAATCCATCTGTAAATTAAATGCTTCGTACTGCTCTTTTTTAAAAGTGGTGTCCCAATAGAAATCAAGTCCTATCTCTCCAACAGCAGCAAATGGTCTTTTATTCAACCAATCTTCTACCAACTTAAGTTCCTCTTTATAATTTTCTTTTACATAACAAGGATGGAGCCCCATCATAGCAAAACAGTTCTTTGGATATTTTTTCTCCAATTCGAACATACTGCTGATAGCAGAACTGTCAATACCCGGCAGGTAAAATTTTTCGACGCCCTGTTGTTTTGCGCGTTCTATAACGGCATCAATATCTTCATTAAACTCTTCGCCGTAGAGATGGCAATGTGTATCAATTAGTATCATAATGAACAAAACTGAATTATTTTTTTGAATGCAAGAAAATAAAATACATAAAACCTACGTTTAATATCCGTACACCTGTAATAAATGAAAAGTGGTTAAGAGAACTGCTTTTTATGGGAATTTTTAGAGGAGACTAAATCTGTACACCTAAAGCTATTGTGGTCTTCGCCTAAAATTTTGTTTTATAGGGTACGGAATAACAGAGCCGGGGTTTCTACCCCGGCTATTTTTTTTACTGCAATACTATTTTCTCGAAGCGGTAACCAAGCTGTGTAAAATGATCCAGCACTTTAGGAAGTGCGTAAGCCATCCGCTCCCAAGCTTTTGCACTATCATGAAATACGATTATTGAACCGGGTTGTACGTTTAAAAGCACATTGCTACAACAGTTTTCCGGACTGAGTTGTACATCAAAATCGCCACTCAGCACATCCCACATAATGATGTTATTGGGCAAAAGAATTTTCTGAGATGTTGAAGAAATTGTGTTGTTTTTTTTCAGGCTTTTTATTTGTGACCTTTTTATACGGCCATAAGGTGGTCTGAATAAATTACTATCTATACAATTAGCTGCTTCCCTAATTTCCTGTAAATATTGTTCATTGTTTGTTTTCCAACCATTAGCATGATGCTCAGTATGATTTCCTACCGCATGTCCCTCCGCTATTATTCTGTTATACATTTCCTGATGTTGCCGTACATTTTTCCCGATACAAAAAAACGTAGCTTTAGCCTTGTACTTCAATAGCAAGTCTAATACAAAGGGGGTTGCAGTTGCATGTGGACCATCATCAAAAGTTAAATAAATAACTTTTTCTGTTGGGTTTAATCGCCAGATTAAAGAGGGATAAAGTGATTGTAGCCACCATGGAGTTTTTACCACATACATCATGTAAAGATATTTAATTGGAATTCAACTTACCTCAATTAATAAGATAAATTAACGCACAAAAACCTATAAAACTCAATTGAAATGAAAGATTTTATCTCATAGTTCTAGTAATCGAATATTCAAAGTTTATATTTGCCGAATAATTATGCTTTGCAATAAGCAAAGGGATAATTAAAAGTCACATCAATTTTATTATTATAATTAAAAGATATATATGCATAAGAAAGTAAGGGTAAGATTTGCGCCATCACCCACCGGCGGTTTACATTTAGGTGGCGTAAGAACGGTATTATTTAATTATCTTTTCGCTAAACAACACCAGGGCGATTTTATAGTAAGAATTGAAGATACCGACCAAACCCGTTTTGTAGAGGGTGCTGAAGCATATATTTTTAATACCTTAAAATGGTGTGGATTAGAGCCAGATGAAAGTCCGCTCCACGGTGGCTCTTTTGCGCCATACAGACAAAGTGAGCGCAAAGCTATTTACAGACAATATGCGGAAGAATTGGTTAATGCGGGTTATGCTTATTATGCATTTGATACTCCGGAAGAATTAGAAGAAATGCGTGCGAATTATAAAACCGCAGAAAATCCATCTCCCCAGTATAATCACAGTTTACGGGCTAAAATGCGTAATTCCATTACCTTACCGGCAGAGGAGGTAAAAAGTTTATTAAATGCGGCAACACCTTATGTAATCAGGATTAAAATGCCTGAAGAGCAAACCGTATCGTTTACAGATATGATTAGAGGCGAGGTTAGTTTTAATACCTCACAGGTTGATGATAAAGTATTATTAAAGGCAGATGGAATGCCTACCTATCATTTAGCAGTGGTGGTAGATGATTACTTGATGAAGATTACCCATGCATTTAGGGGAGAAGAATGGCTGCCGTCTGCGCCAGTACATATTTTATTGTGGCAATACTTAGGCTGGGAAGCAGATATGCCACAATGGGCACATTTACCCCTTATCTTAAAGCCCGATGGAAATGGCAAATTAAGTAAAAGAGATGGAGACCGTTTAGGATTTCCGGTATTTGCCATGGACTGGAAAGATCCTAAATCGGAGGAGCTTACCGTTGGATTTAAAGAGCGGGGATTTTTACCGGAAGCTTTTGTAAACTTGTTAGCCGTATTGGGTTGGAATGATGGAACCGACCATGAAATATTTACGCTGGAAGAATTGATTACCAAATTTTCGATGGAACGCGTTCATAAAGGCGGGGCAAAATTTGATTTTGAAAAAGCGAAATGGTTTAACCATGAATGGATTAAAAATAGCCCTGCCAGCAGACTCAGCAAGGAGGTAGCTAGCTTGTTAGCACAACATAATATTGAAGTTAACAACACCCAATTACTAAATACGGTAATTGATTTAGTGAAAGAGCGTTGCACCTTAGTATCGGACTTTATGCAACAAAGTAGCTTCTTCTTTAGCACGCCTGAAAAATTTGATACCGCTTCTATTCAACCAAAATGGGATGCAACCAAAAACCAGTTTTTTATTGAATTGGCCAATGCCTATGCATCTGGTATTTTATGGGAAAGTAGTGATTTAGAAAAAGAATTTAAAGAATTAGCAGCTGCACACCAATTAAAACCCGGCGAGTTGATGTTACCATTGCGCATTATGCTGGTTGGCGGAAAATTTGGGCCGGGCGTTTTTGACATTGCAGCATTAATAGGAAAAGAAGCTACTGTTTCCAGAATAAAAACGGTTGTGGGAATGCTGTAACCCTAATGCCAAAGTAATTGCAATTACCAAGCTATCTGATGTGCCAAATCTGCTATAATCTTAACTAAAATCATTTATAAGCTAGTATGGTAAACCTATGCACATTTGAGTTAATTTTGTATACCGAGTACTTCTAAATTTTAAAAAATGCAAAGACCACTTCGTGTATTGGTAGCCAAAGTTGGACTAGACGGGCATGACAGAGGAGCAAAAATAATTGCTACGGCATTGCGCGATAGTGGTATGGAAGTGATTTATACCGGGCTGCGCCAAACTCCTGAAATGGTTGTAAATGCTGCATTACAAGAAGATGTTGATGCAATTGGAGTTAGCATTTTAAGCGGCGCACACATGACTGTTTTCCCCAAAATTATTCGATTGATGAAAGAAAAAGGGATGAATGATGTGCTATTAACCGGAGGAGGCATCATCCCCGATGATGATATGCAAATACTTCATGAAATGGGTGTAGGCAAACTGTTTGCACCAGGCACCTCCACGGGTGATATTGTAACATACATCAAAGCATGGGTTAGCACACACAGAGATTTTTAATAAAAGAACAGTAACATGACCTACTCCACCTTGCATACCTCATTAGAAAACGGAATTATTACCATTACGATCAATCGACCTGATAAACTAAATGCCCTGAATCAGCAGGTGATGTCTGATTTAAACAGCGTTATAGAAGAAGTGTATAAAGACCCTGCAATAAAGTCTGCAATCATTACAGGATCCGGTTCTAAGGCATTTGTAGCAGGAGCAGATATCAGTGAATTTACCGGCGCTTCGGTTGAAGCGGGTAAAGCACTTGCGAGAAAAGGACAAAGTATCTTTTTTAAAATAGAAAATTGCCCGAAGCCCATAGTTGCTTGTGTAAATGGTTTTGCGCTGGGTGGGGGTTGTGAATTAGCAATGAGCTGTCATTTTAGAATTGCTGCTACAAACGCGCAATTTGGACAACCTGAAGTGAATTTGGGATTATTGCCAGGATATGGCGGAACACAACGTTTGGTTCAACTTATTGGCAAAGGAAGAGCTTTAGAATTGTTGATGAGTGCGGGCATGATTAATGCGGAAAAAGCACTACAATATGGATTAGTAAACTATGTAGTTGCAGCTGAAGAATTGCTTACTAAAGCCAAAGAAATATTAAGCACCATCAACAGTAAAGCCCCTAAAGCTGTTGCAGGATGTATAAGAGCTGCCAATGCAGTTTTTGATGAGACCTTAAATGGATATGAAGTTGAAATAGATGTATTTGGTAATTGTTTTGGCACAGCCGATATGCAAGAAGGTACTCAGGCATTTTTAGAAAAAAGAAAAGCCAATTTTACAGGAAAATAAAAACACCAATTATATGGAATACAGAATAGAAAAAGACACGATGGGAGAAGTAAAGGTTCCGGCAAACGTATACTGGGGCGCACAAACTCAACGTAGTATTGAAAATTTTAAGATCGCACAGGATATCAATAGAATGCCCAAAGAAATAATTGAAGCATTTGCATTTTTAAAAAAAGCAGCAGCACTTACGAACTTAGATGCCGGTATTTTGCCTGCTGAAAAGGCTGAATTAATTGGCACTGTTTGTGATGAAATTTTAGCAGGCAAACTAAATGATCAGTTTCCATTGGTAGTTTGGCAAACAGGCAGTGGCACACAAAGCAACATGAATGTTAATGAAGTGGTAGCTTACAGAGGCCATGTGCTTAAAGGGGGCTCCTTAACCGATAAGGATAAGGTTTTACATCCGAATGACGACGTAAATAAATCTCAGTCATCTAATGATACTTTCCCTACTGCGATGCATATTGCGGCATATAAAATATTAGTAGCAACTACTATTCCGGGAATTGAACAATTAAGAGACACACTTGCAGCAAAAAGTAAGGCATTTATGCATGTGGTTAAAATTGGTCGCACGCATTTTATGGATGCCACTCCATTAACAGTTGGACAGGAAATTAGTGGATATGTATCTCAATTAAATCATGGGTTGAAAGCCATTAAAAATACGCTGAGTCATTTAACAGAACTGGCATTAGGTGGAACAGCCGTAGGTACGGGCATTAATACGCCAAAAGGATATGATGTAAATGTTGCCAAACACATTGCTGAACTAACCGGTTTGCCATTTGTAACTGCTGAAAATAAGTTTGAAGCATTGGCTGCACACGATGCAATTGTAGAAGCACATGGTGCTTTAAAAACAGTAGCGGTAAGTTTAATGAAAATAGCGAATGACATACGTATGTTATCATCGGGACCAAGAAGTGGAATTGGGGAGTTGTTTATTCCTGATAATGAACCGGGTTCTTCCATTATGCCAGGCAAGGTTAATCCTACACAATGTGAAGCTTTAACCATGATTGCAGCGCAAGTATTGGGTAATGATGTGGCTATTAATATTGGGGGCGCTAACGGACATTTTGAGTTAAACGTATTTAAGCCGTTAATGATTTACAATTTTTTACATAGTGCAAGATTAATAGGTGAAGGTTGTGTAAGCTTTAATGATAAATGTGCAGTTGGTATTGAACCGATAGAAGCAAATATTAAAAAGCATGTAGATAATAGTTTAATGCTGGTAACTGCTTTAAATACCAAGATAGGGTATTATAAAGCAGCAGAAATAGCGCAAACTGCTCACAAAGAGGGCACTACATTAAAAGAAATGGCAGTTAAATTAGGTTATTTAACGCCTGAAGAATTTGATGCATGGGTAGTACCGGCTCAAATGGTTGGAGAAATCAAGTAATAAAAAATGTAACCTTTAAAAGGTTACATTTTTTTACCACCAATATATGTAGCAGAAACTTTGGTATTTAAAATATCGGTTTCTGCTATTTTCATTAGGTCTTTATCTAAAATAATGAAGTCGGCTTTTTTACCGGGTTCAATGCTGCCCACTTCTTTTTCTAAGAAGCCTGCTTTTGCAGCCCAGATGGTCATGCCTTTAATAGTTTCTTCTCGTGTTAATGCATTTTCAATTTGGAAGCCATTTACAGGATAGCCTGTTGCATCTTTACGAACTACCGCAGCTAAAAATGTTTTAAAAGGAGAGATATCTTCTACCGGAAAATCTGTACCTAATGGCAACCATCCGTTTTGCTGTAATAATTGTTTATAAGCATAAGCACCTTTCATTCTATCCTTACCCAAACGGGCTTCCGCCCAATACATATCACTGGTTCCATGAGTTGGCTGAACAGAAGGGATGATTGCAGTTTTACCAAATAAATTAAAATCATTGACGTCTACTATTTGAGCATGCTCAATTCTCCAACGTTTATCGTTATTGGGTGATAAGTACTTGTTGTATATCGTGAGTATTTCACGGTTAGCACTATCTCCTATTGCATGGGTACACATCTGAAACTGGGTAGTACTTAATACCTTTGCCAATGAATCGTAATGTGATTTATTTTTTAATAAAAAACCACTCCAACCGGGCTGATCTGCATAATGTTTTAATAAGCAAGCTCCCCTACTACCTAAGGCGCCATCAGCATACACTTTAAAACCGTTTACAAATAGTTTATCTGTTTTATACGGGCCTTTTTTAAGGTACTGATTAATATTATTATCATTGTCGCTCAACATCACATAAAGTCGCATTTGCAGTTTATTGCTTTTTTGCAATTCATCGAGTAAATCAACTTCATTTACATCTAGGCCACAATCGGTAACGGTGGTAAGTCCTTGTTGAAAGCAATTTTGTTGAGCAGTATTTAGCCATTTAATATAATCTTCCTTAGTAGGTTCAGGTATTTGCGCATATACAGCATTATCTGCATTATCAATTAATACACCGGTTAATAGGCCGTTACTTGTTTGAATATCGCCACCGGTAATAGTCTGACCGGCTTTAATTCCAGCCAAGTCAAGTGCAGTTTGATTGGCAATGGATGCATGACCATCTACACGGGTAATCACCACCGGAGTACTAGGAAATGCTTTGTTTAATAATTCATTGGTAGGGAATTTTTTGCCGGGCCAGCGATTTTGATCCCAACCACGACCTTGTATCCATTTCATTTCGGGATGTTGCTGTGCAAATAGTTGGATTTTTGCTACGGTTTCTTCCCAGCTATTTGTACCAAACAAATCAACTTGAAAAAGTCCACGTGCATATCCCATGAAATGGGCGTGCGCATCAATAAATCCCGGATATACTGCACTACCTTTTGCATCAATTAGTTCTTTTGCTTGATATGCAGAGGTAATTTCGTCGTTTTTACCAACGGCTACTATTTTACCGTCTTTAATAGCCATTGCTTCCGCGATAGAGAATGCGGAGTCCACTGTATAAATAACTGCATGGTGCACTACTACATCTACTTTATTATTCGTACAAGCTGTAAGTAATAAAATAATGCATGTGGGTAAAAATAAGAAACGATTTATCATATGATGTTGCATTTAGAATTGATCAATTTGGTTCCACGGAAAAGCATGTTGGCGAAAGTTGATTTCATAATCTTTGTTGCCACCGTAAATTAATACATTATTGCTATGGGGTTGATTTTTTTGCCAATATTTTAACCCTTGCAACATAGATCCATCAATTTTTTTAGCAGCTTTTATTTCAACACCGAAAAGTTCCATGTTTTTATACAAAACCAGGTCTATTTCATTTCCGGCACTATCTCTAATGAAAAATACATCATCGTTGATGCCAGCATTTAATCTATTTTTTTTGATTTCGGTAATAATCCAGTTTTCAAAAATAGCACCATATTGTGGATGTTTTCTGAGGTTTGATTTATTACTGATGCCCAACAAAAAGCACAATAATGCGGTGTCATAAAAATATAATTTAGGACTTTTAATCATACGTTTATTGGTATTATTATGCCAGGGTTGCATCAAATAAACTAGATAACTGTTTTCGAGTAGACCCAACCAGGAAAGAATGGTTTTATTATCTACCCCGGTGTTTCTGGCTAATTCGTCTCTATTTAACAACTGACCGGCTGCACTTGCGCACAAATAGATAAAACGTGTAAATGCAGCTAAATCATTGATGTTTTTTAATAGTCGAACATCTCGTTGCACATAAGTTTGCACATAGCTTTGCATCCAAACATCGGGATGAATATTTTCGTTCCATATTTCGGGGTATCCACCTTTTAATATATAATCATCTGCGTTGTCATAAATTTTTTTGGCATCGGTTAATTCCCCAAAACTCATGGGTAATAAAGATAAGTAACCCGCCCTTCCGGCCAAAGATTGGGCAACCTGTTCTTGCAATAAAAAGTTATTAGCGCCTGTAAGAATAAATTGTCCTCTTTTTCGCTTGTTATCTAATATTTCCTGTAAATACCTGAATACGATAGGTACTCTTTGAACTTCGTCGAAAATGGCACCATCTGCATATTTTTTAAAAAATGCTGCGGGATTTTGTTCTAATTCTGCCTGCACGGATGGGGTTTCAAAATTAAACAAATCTTTATGTGAATTGCAGATTTGCAAAAAATTGCAGATTTGGAATTGGATTCCAGATTTGCATAAAATTGCATATTTGGAATTAGATTCCAAATTTGCAAAAAAAGAGCGCTAGAGGTTAACCCTTAGCGCTCAGCATTTTTATATTGAACCAGATTTAAAGAATCTGTGTATCGTCGTTTACCAAAGTATTCGTTTCAACTGTATTGTGTGGAGTGTTAGTAGGCTCAGCAAAATATTTTTTCTGGAAAACAAGAATAGTGATTACACCAGTTGAAATAGACATATCTGCAATATTGAACACAGGTCTGAAAAATTCAAATTCATCGCCACCTACAAATGGCATCCATGAAGGATAATGCGCATTGGTTACTATGGGAAAATAGAGCATGTCTACCACTTTCCCATGAAACAATCCGGCATATCCGCCAGTTTCCGGGAATAAGCTGGCAATGTTTTGTGTAAATGGATTACTTGATTCAAACATTAATCCATAAAATAAACTATCGATTAAATTTCCTAAAGCACCTGCATAAATTAATGCTGCACAAATAACAAATCCGGTGTGCATTTTTTTCCGAATAAAATCTTTCAGTAAAAAACTTCCCCATATTACCGCAACTAGTCTAAACAACGTTAAGGCGATTTTACCAAATTCGCCACCAAATTTCCATCCCCAGGCCATTCCTTCATTTTCTACAAAATGTAATCGGAACCAACTGCCTAATACATTATGTTCTTCTCCTGCAAAGTAGTTTAACTTAATATAAAATTTACTTGCCTGATCAACAAAGATGATTGCTAAAATGATTAATAGTACTTGTCGTGCTTTCACAAATTTTATTTTACTTAAAGTCAAAGATAATGTTTGCTTTTAAACTATCATAGCATTTACTCTTCAAAATACATTCGCTTCACTCGCTGATTAATGCCAGTCATGATTTCATAAGCAATAGTGCCTGAATCAGCTGCTAAAGACTGAATAGTTACATGGTTGCCGAACACTTCTACAACATCGCCGGGAATTACATCAGGAATATCCGTAATATCTAACATAGTCATATCCATACAAACATTACCAATAACTGGGGCATAAGCGCCATTAATAAACATCTTACCTACCCCATTGCCCAAGCGTCTGCTGTATCCATCTGCATATCCAATTCTAACGGTTGCAATTACACTATCCCTTGTTAAGATTCCCTTTCGTCCATAACCAACAGTGTCACCGGCCAGTACTTTTCTAATTTGTGCCACGGTAGTTTTTAGCGTAGCCACCTGCTGTAAGTTAAACTTATCGGAAACAGCACTGTCTATACCGTAGAGTCCAATTCCCAAACGAACCATATCTAACTGATATGCCGGGTTTCTTGCAATAGCAGCAGTATTGGCAATATGTTTAATTACGGTATAGCCCAATTGCTGTTCTAATTCAAAACAGCAGGTACTAAACAGGTTAACTTGTTGCTGGGTAAACTCATCCAATGCAGCCTCTTCACTTGCTACTAAATGACTAAAAACTGATTTAACGATTACTTGTTGTTTTTCTATGATAGACGTTGTTAGCGTATTTATTTCATGGGGTTCAAATCCAAGCCGATTCATTCCTGTATTCAACTTTAAGTGGATGGGGTATTGCGGTATACCTTCTTTAATTAAAAACTGTTGAAAAGAATAAAATATATCGAAGGAGAAAATCTCTGGTTCGAGATTATAGTTGATCAGTACATCAAAACTATGTTCATCAGGACTCATTACCATGATAGGCAAACTAACACCCGCTTTTCGTAAAGCAACACCTTCATCGGCATACGCAACCGCTAAATAATCAACTTGTTGTTGTTGTAATTTTCTGGCAACTTCGCCGGCACCACTGCCATAGCTAAAGGCTTTAACCATAGCCATTAACCTGGTAGAAGGCTTTAAGATCGACTGATAAATAGTTAAGTTTTTAACCAGAGAAGAAAGATTGATTTCTAAAACAGTTTGATGCACCTGATATTCCAGCCAGTTGGCTATTTGCTCGAATTCAAATTTTCTTGCACCCTTTAAAAGTATATATTCATTTTGAAAATGATGCTGATTTAATTCGTTTAAGAAATCATCTGTTGATTTAAATAGGGCTACTTGTATCGTATTATCTAACCAATTATCTTGAACAATTTTAGTACTTAAAAACCTGGTGATGGTTTCACCAATTGCATATAATTTATTAACACCCGACTGCTTTAACAATAAAACTACTTCATTGTAAAGTGCTGCATCATTTTGACCTGATTCGATAATATCGGACAAGACCACTGTTTTTTGTTGATCAGCTGCTTGTTCTTTTAAAAAATTTAGTGCCAGTGAAAGAGAAATTTTATCATTGCTGTAACTGTCATTTAATACAAAGCAATTATTAATTCCTTTTCTAAGTTGCATGCGCATTTCTACGTGCTCAAGCTGAGCTATTTTTAATTGAATGGTTGATAAATCATATCCAAGGAATAACAATACAGTAAAACAAGTAAGCGCATTTTGAATAGAAATATCATCTACAAACGGAATATTGATACTTATTTCTTTGTGCAAATAAATTGCTTTTATAGCCGTATAGTCGCCACATTTTACCTGCTCCAATACATACAAAGTATCTGCTTGGTTTGACCCCCATGTTATAATATTTCCAGCTAACTTAATTGGATACTTAACAAAATCAGCCGCTACAATAACCTCTGCTGTATGCGAAAATAACAGTGCTTTTTCAGTTGTTTTAATTAAGTTAGAAGCGAAACCCTCACTGTGTACATCAGTTATATTGGTAAAGACTCCGATGGTAGGTTGAATAATTTTTTCAAGAGCCTGCATCTCATTGATAGTAGAAATGCCTGCTTCAAAAATACCCAGTGTATGATGTGCATTCATTTGCAAAACACTCAGCGGAACGCCAATTTGAGAGTTGTAACTTCTGGGGCTTCGAACGATGGTATAATCAGATTGTAACAATTGAAACAACCACTCTTTAACGATTGTTTTGCCATTGCTACCGGTAATGCCAATAACCGGTATATTAAACCGACTTCTATGATGAACAGCAATGGTTTGTAAAGCCTGAATGGTATTAGTTACCTTGAAAAATACAGCACCCGGATACAGCGATTCATCTATATCGATATCGATAACAAAATACTTAACACCACGTAAATAGAGTTCGGGGATAAATATAGCGCCGGTTCTCCTGTGACCGCTAATAGCAAAGAATAATGTTTGTTCCGGAAAATTTACTTTTCTGCTATCTGTTACAAAATGCTGAATAGGGCCACCATCATTCCCTTTAGAGGAAGTAGACAATATTTTTGCAATTTGATGTAACGTATAACTCATTCATCTATTAATTTACGGATTCATCACTAACATCGGCGGGTGTACCCTTTTTATTAACTACTATCGAATAGAAAATAGACCCTGAGATGCAAGCCAGGATTATGCCTAAGGAAAGGAATACCTGTGTGGTTTTGGTAACCCACTCATTGATATAATGTTCGCCAAGCATTTTAACACCAATAAATACCAATACGATAGCAATACCCTGCTGCAGATAATCGAATTTTGTTACGGCCCCTCTTAGTAAAAAGAATAAAGAACGCAATCCCAATACGGCAAAAATATTAGAGGTATATATAATCATGGGGTCTTTGGAAATACCCATTACTGCGGGGATGGAGTCGAGTGCAAATACCAAATCAATAGCAGCCAGTAAAACCACGACTACAAATAGAATGGTGTAAGCGGGTTTACCATTCTCTCGAATTACATACTTGCCATTACCATCATGGTTAACTAAGGGTAAGAATTTTTTTAAAAACTTGTATACTTTAGTGTCATGTGGATCAAATTGTTCATCCTCATTTGAAGTAAACATGGTATAACCGGTATACACTAAGAAAGCGCCAAACAAATATAATATCCACGAGAATTTAGCTACTAATGCTACGCCTAACGTAATGAATATTATTCTGAAAAGAATGGCCATTAATATGCCCACTAATAAAACCCTTGAATAGTACTGTTCTTTAACTTTAAAAGAATTAAAAATCAGTATAAATACAAAAATATTGTCTATGCTCAAACTCCACTCCATCAAATACGCGCTTAAAAATTCTAACGGAAGTTGAACACTGCTAAGTATTTGACCCTCATTTTCTTCAGCAAGTAAATCGCCTTCTACCCAAAGAAAAACAAAGAATGCCAAGGCTAATCCCACCCAAAAAAAGGTTTGTAATAAAGCTTGCTTAATGGTAATGGTTTTGTTTTTTTTGCTGAGCAATCCTAAATCAAAGCTGAGTGCAATAATTAATACCACTCCAAAAACCAGGTATACAATAGCGTGTGTACTCATCATATCATTTCAATTTAAATAGTATATTTTTCTTTGCGTCTCCATTGAAAAATTAATCCAACTAACAATATTAACATTGCAGGAGATAAAACATTTATAAGTTGCCAGGTTGTCTTTTGTTCTTTTACTTTTTGTTTGTCTAATAATCTCAGTACAACTGTTTTATTTCTACTTTCAAACAATTGTTTATCGGAAGATAAATAGTCGATGCTATTCAATACAAACTCTCTATTGGCGAATCTATAATTTTCTAAGGGCAGCATACCCATTGGCAAAGGGCCGGTGGTATTACTGATAGCATTGGTTACGATATCTGCATCACTCACCACTATTTGTTTTCCTGGTTTTACGGCAGATGTAAGAAAGGGTTTACCGGTAAAACGTTGAACAGAATCTATCACAGATAATGGAATTCTATTGGCAAATAGTGAGTTGAACTTTCCTTCCAGCAAAATTGCAACAGGAATAAAGCTTTTATTAAAGCTATATAGATCTTCTTCTTTTTCTACACTATTCAAAGTAACGATAGCTGGAGAGGTAATTCTTCGGCTATTGGTATCTGTAGCTAACAAGATTGTTTTTGTTATCCCTTTGGCCATTACCGTATCGATACTGGAAGGGAAAATAGGTAATACCCGATCAATGTTTTGAGCGATTGGATTGGGC
Source organism: Sediminibacterium sp. (assembly GCA_044239855.1). Taxonomy (GTDB): domain Bacteria; phylum Bacteroidota; class Bacteroidia; order Chitinophagales; family Chitinophagaceae; genus Sediminibacterium. The sequence continues at coordinate 20,106 of JBIIAP010000006.1, forward strand.
GTTCTTGCTGTTAAAAATGGATAATATGGCCATGGCATTCGTTGCATTCTTATACTTCCATCTGGATTTTTGCCGACTACCAGGGGTATTTTAGAGCAATTTAAATCTTGTAATAAATCCGGATTTATTCTTACCCCATATTTAAACAGTAATTCATCTAGGCCTAACCCACGATCAAAAGCAGTGTATTGTCCGGCTGTTCTTTTTAAGCTATCTAATTCGGCATACAGCTTATCAACAAACCAGATAACATTGCCCCCATTCATGATGTATTGATCAATTTTCAAGAGATCTTCCTCTGTAAATGTTTGTGTGGGTTTCACAATCATTAATGTTTGAATAAGCGAAGCATTGGGATATGATTTTTTTAAATCAACAATTACCAAACGATAATCATTACGGAGGCTTTCGCCCAAATCATTTACGGACAGATCAACAGGTTCGCCGTTTCCAACTGCATATGCAATAACAGGTACTGCTTTTCTGGTAAGTTTATCAATTGCAACAATGAATTTATTTTCGAGCAAGGCTTCAGCAGCATTTCGTGTAGCTTCTATATCTTCCTGCGGTTCATCATTAATTACATTGTATTGTTTGAATATTTTTTTGCTGCTTCGTAAATCAATGGCTATAGGTGTTTGATTGGCTTTATATCTGATTAAAGCAGATGGTATAATTAACTGACTGGTTGTTTTCTCCGTATTATCTGATTCAATGGCTGTTTTTTCAAATGCAACACCCATTGCTGCTAAACTATCGTATAATTTATTTCTGGTAGTTTCATCTGCAATGTCCGCACCGGGCTTTATGAATTCAATTGTCAAATTATTAGATGCGTATACATTCATTTCATCTAACACATCTTTTGCTGCAATACTCAATTTTTTATAGTCGGCAGGCAAGTCTCCCGTTAAAAAAATTTGAATTGAAATAGCAGAATCAACCTCTTTCAGTAAATCAATAGTAGACGGACTCAAAGTAAATCTTTTATCTGCTGTTAAATCAACCCTTAATGAAAATAACAGACTACTTAATACTACCATGATTAAGCCTATAACAGCAGTGAGTATTTGATATTTTTTAAAGAATTGCTTCATTATTACTGGGAATGTTGTTGATTGATTTGCAAATGAGTTAAGTAAAGAAAAAAAGTAACCAGTGCTGTAAAATATATCAAGTCTTTGCTATCCATAATTCCTCTTGCCATATTTGTGGTGTGGGATTTAATTCCAAAGAGGCTGATATAATAGTCGGCACCGCCTGAAAATACAGGTAACTGGCTCATTGCATCCAATCCAATAAATAAAATAAAGCATAAAAAAGCACCCAATGCAAATGCGGTAATTGTGTTTTTTGTTATACTGCTTGCGAATATTCCAATTGCAGCATAGACTCCTGCCAGCATGAAGAGGCTAATATAACTGCCTATTGTAGCGCCGGTATCTATACCGCCCGTAATACTTAATGCCTGCATAGAAAAAGCATAGATAATGGTAGGCAATAATGAGATGAATAAAATGAATAATACCCCGAAATATTTGCCCAGTATGATTTTTGCAGAAGAGAGGGGTAAGCAACGCAAGACTTCAAAAGTTCCTGAACGAACTTCTTCAGCAATGGTTTTCATTGTAATAGCTGGCACTAAAAAGAGTAGTAACCAGGGGATTATATTAAAGAAACCATTTAAATTAGCATACCCGAAATTCAGTAAACTGGTATCCGGAAATACGAACAATAGTAATCCGTTAATTAATAGAAAAATGCACAGAATGATATAGCTGGTTGCTGAGCTAAAAAACTGGTTCCATTCTTTTTTACAAATCATCCACATATTTCAAAGCTAAAGTTTTATTGGGCAATTATGGATTTTTAACGCTTGATTTCAATTGTTTTATGGAAATTTTAGGTTTCTGCATCATTAGGTAAATTGAAATGGTCAAGAAAATTTATCTGCTATTCATGATGCTTTTTGGTATTGGATTTTTGATGATTATATTAAAATAAATTGCCGGAATAAGCATATTCCGGCAATTTAACATCAATTCAAAAAAAGCTTCTGGTTAAACTGCAAAGCTTTCGCCGCAACCGCAGCTTCTACTTGCATTTGGATTATTGAAATAGAATCCTTTTCCGTTTAAACCATCTGAAAAATCTAACTCAGTATTCACCAGGTACAGGAAACTTTTTAAGTCGGTAACCACCTTCACACCGTTGTCTTCAAACACTTGATCCATAGGTTTAACTTCATTGTCAAAATCAAGCTTATAGCTTAATCCGGAACAGCCACCACCCACAACACCAACTCGCAAAAAGTAAGAAGTATCACCAGTAAGACCGGCTTCTTCCATTAGTTGCTGTACTTTCAATTTAGCTTTATCGCTAACGTAAATACTATTTTCTGTTTCTACCATATAAATAATCCTTTTAGTAGACTTTAAAATACTTTACATGTGCCATTAAAAAATGGGCAATTATAAAGTAGCCATTAACCATTGATTAGTGGATTCTTTCTTCAAAAACCAACTCTTCTAATCCGTTTTTCTTTCGGTAATCATTGATGGCAGACTTAATTGCATCTTCTGCTAATACGGAGCAATGGATTTTAACCGGAGGTAGATTTAATTCTTCTACCAGCTCCATATTATCGATTGCAACAGCTTGTTCAACTGTTTTTCCTTTTAACCATTCTGTTGCCAGAGAGGAAGAAGCAATAGCAGAGCCGCATCCAAATGTTTTGAACTTTGCATCAGTAATTACACCAGTAGCATCGTCTACTTCAATTTGCAGACGCATAACGTCTCCACACTCCGGAGCACCTACTAATCCTGTTCCTACGTTTTTTTTCGATTTGTCTAGCGTTCCTACATTTTTAGGGTTGCTGTAGTGATCGATTACTTTATCTGAATAAGCCATAATAATTCAATTTTTATCATTCAAAATTTTAAAAATATTTGTAGACGCGAGCATGCCGTCATTACGTTTTTGTTTAATGGTGTGCCCACTCAATTTTATCCATATCCACTCCTTCTTTAAACATTTCCCAAAGTGGACTCATATCACGCAATTTCAATACTGTTTTACTTACTGCATCAATTGTGTAATCAATTTGTTCTTCGGTGGTAAAGCGACCTAAGCCAAAGCGTAAAGAGCTGTGCGCTAAGTCGTCGCCCAAACCCAATGCTTTTAACACATAGCTTGGTTCTAAAGAAGCGGAGGTACAAGCAGAGCCTGAAGAAAGTGCGATGTCTTTATTGAAACCCATTAGTAAACCTTCTCCTTCTACATATTTAAAAGAAATATTGGAAACATGCGGTAAACGGTGCTCTTTATTTCCATTTACATAGGCTTCTTCTAGTTTCACCAATGCAGATTCTAATTTGTCGCGAAGTTTACTCAAGCGAGCCGCATCTTCTGCCATTTCTAAGCGGGCCAATTCGCAAGCTTTACCAAAACCTACAATACCCGGTACATTTAAGGTGCCGCTTCTCATACCGCGCTCATGACCGCCACCGTCCATTTGAGCAGTAACTTTTACACGAGGATTTTTACGGCGAACATATAATGCACCAATTCCTTTTGGGCCATACATTTTGTGAGCAGTAAATGCCATAATATCAATCCCATCTTTATTTACATCTACCGGCACTTTCCCTACAGCCTGAACAGCATCAGAGAAATAAAGAATTCCGTTTTTCTTTGCAAGAGCAGCAATCTCATTAACCGGCTGTATAACTCCAATTTCATTGTTGGCATACATGATCGCAATTAAGATGGTTGTTGGCTTAATTGCCGCTTCTAACTCTTTTAAATCAACCAGTCCATCGGGCTTTACTTCTAAATAAGTTACTTCGCCACCAGAACGCTCAATATGTTTGCAGGTATCTAATACTGCTTTATGCTCGGTGGTACAGGTAATGACATGATTTCCTTTACTGGCATACATTTCAAATACCCCTTTTACAGCTAAATTATCCCCTTCAGTAGCACCTGAGGTAAAAATAATTTCTTTAGGATCGGCACCAATTAATTGGGCTACCTGCTCACGAGCATAATCTACCGCTTCTTCCGCTTGCCATCCAAATGGATGATTACGACTGGCTGCGTTACCGAAATTTTCGGTAAAATAGGGCATCATAGCTTCTAAAACCCTCGGATCCATCGGGGTAGTTGCGTTATTATCTAAGTAAATTGGTAACTTCAACATAAATTGACACTTATTTTATCTAATAACGCAAAAGTAGTGGATAAGGTTCTATAAATTGGAGGGCTTTGAGTCATCTGAATTGTTTTTCCCTAAATCGAAATCAAACATATAATTATTTGTTATGTTAAAAGTGGAACATATTGGAATTGCGGTAAAAAATCTATCTGAATCGATTAGTTTGTTTGAAAAACTACTGAATACCACCTGCTATAAAACAGAGGAAGTTAGTTCCGAGCAAGTAAATACTGCTTTTTTTAGACAGGGGGAGACTAAAATTGAGTTATTGGCCAGTACCGATGCAGAAGGCGTTATTGCAAAATTTATAGAAAAGAAGGGGGAAGGCATGCATCATATAGCTTTTGAAGTGCAGGATATACATGCAGAAATGGGTCGACTTGCTCAACAAGGATTTACATTATTGAATGAAATTCCTAAAAAAGGGGCTGATAATAAGTTGGTTTGTTTTTTACACCCAAAGGGCACCAATGGGGTGCTGATAGAACTTTGTCAGGAGTTGCATCCTGATGCACATACTTTATAATCCTAATTTTTCTACTGCTATCTGAGCGGCTACTTGGCTGGCATCTTTTTTATTATTACCTCTACCCTGGGCAAAAACTGCTCCATCTAATACTGCATTCATGGTAAATACTCTTCTTTTACCCTCTAGTTTTTCTTCGGCCATTTCAAAAGTGATTGTTTTGCCATTTTTATTGGCCCACCCGATTAGCTTGTTTTTCAGGTTGATGTCGATAATTTCTAAATCTTCTACAATGAGATAGGGAATTACGATTTGTCGGAGAATCCAGCTTTGTGTTTTAATATATCCTTTATCGAGATAAACTGCTCCTATTAGTGCTTCTAGGGTATTGCCGAATATTTGGCTGCCTTTTAATGCATTATCGAAGCGGTTGTAAAAAGTAAGTTTACGAAGCCCCATTTTAAGGGCAATGTCATTCATCTTTTGGCGATTAACCATTTTGCTTCTCATCTCTGTTAAAAAGCCTTCTCCTTTGTAGGGATATCTTTTAAACAGATAATCAGCAATTACAGCGCTTAATACGGCATCGCCCAGATACTCTAAGCGTTCATTATTTTCATCCGGGGTTTCTTTAACGGAACGATGGCTCAATGCACTTCTATACAATTGAATATTTTTGGGATTAATTCCCAACATGGTATTCAATTGTTTTTCAAATGCGGAAGATGACTTAGATTGAAAAAGCTTTTTAAAGAATTGCACTATATTTTACGCTTCGTATTTTTTAACGATTATACAAGCATTATGTCCTCCAAAACCAAATGTATTACTTAATGCAGCTCTTACCAATCTTTTTTGAGGTTTATTGAAAGTAAAGTTGAGCTTTGGATCTAGATCCGGATCATCGGTAAAGTGATTAATTGTTGGAGGAACAATATCATGTATTACACTTTGAATACAAGCGATGGCTTCAATAACACCGGCAGCACCTAAGCAGTGACCTGTCATAGATTTAGTAGCGCTGATATTTAAGTTATACGCATGATCACCAAATACTTCAGTAATGGCTTTTGCTTCTGCACCATCTCCTAAAGGAGTAGAAGTTCCATGGGTATTGATATAATCAATTTCATCGGCGCGCATACCTGCATCTTTCAATGCGGCAATCATTACATTGCGGGCGCCTAATCCATCTGGATGAGGGGCGGTTAAATGGTATGCATCAGCAGATGCGCCACCACCGGCTAATTCGCAATAGATTTTAGCACCACGTTTAATAGCGTGTTCATACTCTTCTAACACCACTACACCTGCGGCTTCACCCATTACAAAACCATCACGATCTTTATCGTAAGGGCGGCTGGCAGTTGCCGGATCATCATTTCTTTCGCTCATGGCTTTCATGGCATTAAAACCACCTACACCTGATTCGCCGATAACAGCTTCGGATCCACCACTGATGATGATGTCTGCTTTACCTAAACGAATGGTATCAAATGCAGTGATCATACCGTTTGTGCTAGATGCACAGGCACTTACTACTGCAAAATTGGGGCCTCTGAACCCATGACGCATGGAGATTTGTCCGGCAGCGATATCCAATATCATTTTAGGAATAAAGAAAGGATTAAAACGAGGAGTACCATCCCCTTTTGCAAAGTTGAGTACTTCTTCCTGAAAAGTATTAAGGCCACCAATTCCACTGGCAAAGATTACCCCGATTCTATCTGCATCCATCGTGTCTTTATCGATTTTTGCATCAGCAACAGCCATGTCACTTGCAACAAGTGCAAGTTGAGCAAAGCGGTCTAATTTTCGGGCTTCTTTGCGATCCATAAAATTAGTAGGCTCAAATCCTTTCACTTCACAAGCAAAACGGGTCTTGAATTTACTTGCATCAAATAAAGTAATGGGTGCAGCGCCTGATACACCATTCAACAAACCATTCCAATAATCATCCAGATTATTACCAATGGGCGTTAATGTACCTATACCGGTAACAACTACTCTCTTTAATTGCATAAACTGACCAGTTTAAAAGTGATAATCCGCCTTTTTGAGGCATAGGCCGCAAACAGGCGGATTAAAATTATTGCTTACTAAATGATATTGCTTACTTAGCGTGCTCTTCCAAATAAGCAACGGCCTGACCAACAGTAGTGATGGTTTCAGCTTGCTCATCAGGAATAGAAATGTTAAATTCTTTTTCAAATTCCATGATTAACTCAACGGTATCCAAAGAATCTGCACCTAGATCGTTAGTGAAAGAAGCTTCATTGGTAACTTCTGCTTCATCTACACCTAACTTGTCAACGATGATTTTTTTAACTCTTGTAGCGATGTCTGACATTGTAAAAGTTTTTGATTACTGCCGCAAAAATATACATTTTGACATATAAGCAATGGTTTAAATGATTTTTGTTTCCACAGTTTTTATTTTTTTTCGTGCATAGACGTCAAAACAGGGCTTTTTATGCGATTTTGTTTACGATTTTAAGTATTTTAGTTCATCTAACGATTTAAAAAAGCATCCATGGCGCTTAAAATGATTGAGTTTGGGTCTAAGGAATACGATCAAATGGTTGCATTAAGGCATCAAATGCTGCGCAAACCATTGGGGCTCCAGTTTACCAATGAAGAATTAGCAAAAGAACAATCCAATATACTTTTAGGCTGTTTTGATGAAGATGAACTAGAGGGCTGCTGCATGTTGGTTGAGGTAGCACCCGGCACTATTCGGTTGCGTCAAATGGCTGTACTTTCGGGTCTACAGGGTAAAGGTATTGGCAGAGTGCTGATGAGTTTTGCAGAAAACGTTGCGCGTGACAGAAGGTACCGGAAAATCATTATGAATGCCAGGGTCAGTTCTATTCCATTTTTTGAAAAACTAGGGTATCAAGTATCCGGCAACGAATTTATAGACCTGACTATTCCACATGTAGTAATGGAAAAGGAATTATAGCTAAATACCGTTCTAACTTATTTTTGAGTAGCTATATGCTTGTTGAGTAACGCTCTTAGTTCATGTCTGAACGCATCACTCATGTCATCTTTTGGTACGATGAAAAATGATTTTTCATCAAAATACAAGTGAAAAAAATGGGGGCTTTCAAAAAAATGACTGAATTGCTTCCAATCCCAGTGCATTTCCCCACGATTATTTTCGAGCTTAATTTCCAGGTCGTTAAAATTGATGGTAAAACTGTCCTTAAATGTTGCGGCTTTCTTATAAACGCTATTTGGCAAAAAATACCAGAAAGAGGCCATCAACATTAACCAAATAAAAGAACCTAATAAAAAAGGTTCCGGTCTGATTTTTTTTGAGTAGAAAAGAATAGCAGACATCAATGCAAATACATTTACTAATATAATTAATATTCTTACCTCATTACGTTTTATGAAATGAAAACGTAGGGCTTGTATTACTTTACTCTTGTTGTAAGAAAAATGATGTTGCATTGGTCAAAAATAAAAGAAAAAAGGGGAATATTCAATTTACCGGTCAGACCAGTAGGCTCAACAATGAGTTGGTATACTTTGATTTAATACGTTTCCACCGCAAACGATTGCTGCAAAAAGATGGGGCATATTCCCTTCAATTTCAACAATGGATTTGGTATTTTTAGCAACCAACAATTGCCATTATGAATATTGCCAAGCCACGCCTGAGTTTCATGCAAATCATTAACATGAATGTAGGCTTCTTCGGAATTCAATACAGCTTTGGATTGCAGCAAACTGCGATTAATCCCATTTATGATTTTTTAGGGGCTTCGCCCGATGAAATACCACTGCTCAATTTAGCAGGCCCTGTGACTGGATTATTGATTCAGCCTATTATTGGCATATTAAGTGATAGAACCTGGCATCCCAGATGGGGCAGAAGAAAACCCTATTTTTTTATAGGTGCGCTTTTTTGCAGCTTATGTTTGTTTATCTATCCATTCAGCAGCACACTTTGGATGGCTGGAGGTTTACTCTGGATTTTGGATGCTGCCAATAATACTGCTATGGAGCCTTATCGCGCATTTATTGCCGACAAACTACCTCCATCCCAACATGCAAGCGGCTTTTTAACACAAAGTTTTTTTACTGGATTGGGTATTACACTTGCCAATATTTCTCTGTTTGCATTTCAAAAGTTTATTCCCGGCAAACATGGTGCTATCCCCTATTGGGTTTTTGGTTCATTTTTTTTAGGTTCGGTTTGTTCAATTACTTCTGTTTTATGGAGTATTGCTAAAACACCCGAAATTCCGCCTACAGATGAAGAATTGGCTGTGTTAAAAGCCAACAAAAAAGGCGTGCTGGTTCCTTTTATAGAAATAGGCAAAGCAATAATTAACATGCCGAAAGTTATGTGGCAATTGGCTTTAGTTTATTTGTTTCAGTGGTATGCTTTATTTTGTTATTGGCAAAATGCTTCTAAAAGCATTGCGCAGTCTGTCTGGAAGACAACTCCTTCCGGCGATAAAGCCTTATATGAAGAAGCCGTAGGATGGGCAGGATTGGTGAATGGGTGGTACAATGTAGTCACTTTTCTTTCCGCATTTTTTCTGGTGCATCTAACCAAAAAATTTAGTCCCAAGAAAGTACATATTGCTTGTTTATTAATGGCAGGTATTGCCTTGATTTTATTTCCGCATATTGAAAATAAATACCTGTTTTTTGCCCCTATGACCGGATTTGGAATCGCTTGGGCAAGCATGATGGGCGTTCCTTATTTAATGGTGGTAAATGATATTCCTAAAGAAAGATATGGTGTGTATATGGGTATTATTAATATGATGATCGTTATACCCATGATTTTACAAACTATTACTTTTGGATTTATAATGAATCATTTTTTAGGCAATGATCCGGGTAAAGCAATTGAATTTGGCGGTGTGCTTTTACTGCTCGCCTGTGGTGCAACATTTTTGATTAAAGAAAGAAAGCCATTGATAAAGGATAATTGACAATTGATAATTGATAATGGATAATGGACAATTGATAATTGATAATGGATAATACTATGAAGATCTTATGTATAGGGGAAGCACTAATTGACATGATTTGTACCGATAAAGGGAAATCATTATCTGAAGGTAATCACTTTCTTAAAAAACCTGGTGGAGCACCCACCAATGTAGCAGCTGCAATTGCGGCTTTGGGCGGCATGGTTGAACTTGCAGCTAAAGTTGGTAATGATCCGTTTGGCAAACAACTCATTCAGGTAATGAATGCGTTTGGTGTTGATACCAAAGCGATGCTCTTGGATGATAAACATTTTACCACATTTGCATTTGTATCTTTAATGGAAGATGGGGAACGTGACTTTGTGTTTAACAGGGGCGCCGACGGGCAACTTACCAAAGAAGAAATTGACGCCATTGATTTGAGAGACGTAACAATCATTCACTTTGGTTCTGCTACCGGATTCCTTCCAGGCCCTTTACAAGAAGCTTATTTGCACTTATTAAACAAAGCCATCAGCAATAATATATTTGTGAGTTTCGACCCTAATTATCGGCATTTATTATTCCCCAATAACACACAAAGTTTTATTGATCAATCATGGCATTTTCTACAACACTGCAACTTTTTTAAAGTGAGTGATGAAGAAGCTATGTTACTTACACAAACTGATACCTTAGCAAAAGCAACAGCCATACTTCTTGCTAAAACAACAGCCGTTTTTGCTATTACTTTAGGAAAAGATGGAACCTTATTGGGTATTCATGGCGAACAACATATAGTAGCAAGTATTCCAATAAAACCCATTGATACTACCGGAGCAGGTGACGCTTTTGTTGGTGCAATTCTTTACCAGTTAAGCCATAGAAGCAAAGTACAGATCAATGAATTAAACCCGAGCGACTGGAAAATTTTTGTTGCGAATGCTAATAAAGCAGGAGCGCGCACCTGTGAATACCTGGGTGCTATGGAAGCATTTGCGCACCTGAATAATCAAATATTTAATTAACGATTTTAATTTTCTATAAAGTGTACTCAATAAATCTGGAAGAGCAAATTAGTATTGCTTGTAA
>JBIIAP010000305.1:0-3035 GCA_044239855.1 Sediminibacterium sp.
ATAAGATTAACATGGAGAATATGGAAACGTTTTTGTTGGGGAGTGAAGACTATTGATGCTTTACCCATATTTAATATATTTATGTTAAGATGTGTTGGACTATGGAGCGAACACCTATTTGCCAAATCAGGTAATAAAAATCAGCCAAAGTCGGTAATAAAACATTGCCAAAGTCGGTAATTTTATATAAATTTATCCCTATTAACAAAATGCAATGGCAAAAAAGCAATATCTACCTCGGTTATGTGATGCTGAATTAAAAATAGCTTTGCAATCATCCGGAGCTGTTTTAATTGAAGGCGCGAAATGGTGTGGAAAAACGAGTACAGCTGTTAATGTTTCGGGCAGTGTAGTATATATGCAGGATCCTGATAATGCCAGTTCTTATTTGGCAATGGCAGACACAAAACCTTCTTTACTGCTAAAAGGTGCTACACCTCGGCTTATTGATGAATGGCAGGTTGCACCCGTTTTATGGGATGCAGTAAGGTTTGAAGTAGACCAAAGAAAAGAGCGAGGACAATTTATTTTAACCGGTTCCGCAGTACCACCTGAAAATGTAACAGCCCACACAGGCACTGGACGTATTGCTCGTTTAAAGATGCGCCCAATGAGTTTATACGAATCTATGGAATCAAATGGTCAAATTTCACTAGGCGCCTTGTTTGATAGGAAACAAGAGGATATAGGAGCAACATCTGCATTAACTGTTGAAAAGATTGCTTATGTATTATGCCGTGGTGGATGGCCGGCAAGTATTGACCTTGAGGGTTTACCCGCACTTCGAATGGCAATGGATTATGCAGATGCCATTATACATCAGGATGTGTCTCGAGTAGATGGAGTAGAAAAAAATCCTGAACGAGTTCGTTTATTATTACGATCAATAGCTCGTAATATTTCTACTGTAGCCACTTATCAGACCATAAAAGAAGATATAGAAGCAACAGAGATAGGTATATCAGATAAAACGCTACTTAGTTATATAAATGCACTACGTAGAATTTTTGTAGTGGAAGATTTGCCGGCATGGGCACCTTCACTGCGTTCAAAAACGGCTATCAGAACAACTGAAAAAAGACAGTTTGTGGATCCTTCAATTGCAACTGCAGTATTGCGCACCAATCCTGATGGAATCTTAACAGACTTTAATTTATTTGGATTTTTATTTGAATCATTATGTACGCGTGATATTAGAATCTATGCTCAGGCAATTGATGGGGATGTATTTCATTATCGCGACAAAAGTGGTTTAGAAGCAGATTTAATTGTGCGACTTAGGGATGGCAGGTGGGCCGCAATAGAAGTGAAACTAGGTAATAAACAAATTGAAGAAGCTGCTAAAAATTTATTGGTACTCAAGAAAAAAATTAACGAAGAAAAAATGGGGAAAGAAGCTTTTTTGATGATTATTACAGGAGGACAATATGCGTATCTCCGTAATGATGGTATTTGGGTAGTGCCCATTGGTTGTTTAAAAGATTGAGCGAATAGAAATGCCACATATACATTACCACTATATTGTTGTCGAGCAATATAGTGGCATAATACGCAGTAAAAAAATAGATTTAATTTACCGGCAACTATCCACATGCCGGTTTACATAAGATTAACATGGAAAATATGGAAACGTTTTTGTTGGGGAGTGTATAATAAAGGATATAACGGGCTTTTACCAAGCTTGTAAACCCAACAAACAATCACTATACATAGAATAGTAGAAAAACATCTTTTACTGTAAAGATCAATAAAATTTACAGTATCATATCTACAAACTACAAAAGGGGCTTTCGCCCCTTTTGTAGTTCAATAAATTCATAAATCTACTTCACTCCTATCACCGGAATTTGTTTTTCGTTAATCAGTTGGTTGATCTTTTTTACCTCTTCCGTTACAATTGCTTGCAGCTTACTCAACTGCTTATCTGCCTGACTGCTTAGATCTGCAAATGCTTCTTTGGCTTGTTTGCTGGGTGGGTTGTTGCCGCTTGCAGCAACACCATATAAACCGGAAATTTTATCGTTCAAACGTATCGGGAAATTCAATACATCCTGTCCACTTTTTGCTTTGGTTTGATACAAAGCTTCTTCAACTGTAGTTAATGATTTTACTATGCTATCGGCCATCTGCTTCACTTCTTTATTGGCTTTTGCATCTATCCTTCCCGTTAACTCATTGAGCTGTGTTCTTAACGTTCTAATTTTTTGAATGGCTTTTTGTACTTCGCTGAACTTGTCTCTTACTTGTAATAAAAAGCCAACCTGTGCATCATAATCAGCCTCCGTCATTTTAAATACCGGATCTGCTTTAATAACAAATGAAACATCTACCGAATCATTATTGTATTTAACCCGTGCATTGTATTTGCCGGGTGCTGCTTTCACCGAACCTATTGAGCCATTCCACAAAATCATACCCTCTGCTTTTTCTGCAGGTGGGTAATTCATGTCCCACGCAAACTGATTCATCCCTTCATTAAAATCGATCTTATCTGTTGCCTCTTTTGCATTTTTACTAAATGTTTTGATCGGCTGATTGGATTTATCAAAAATAGTGATTGATACTTTTGAGCTATCGGTTACATTTTTAAGATAATAATTGATTACTGTTCCGGCCAGCGGGTTCTCCCCTGTATTGGGTTCTGTAATTGCTTGTCCGCGTCTGCCACGTCTGCCGCCACCCTCTAAACGATACGCATCATTAACTGGAAACACGTGTAAATTTTTATTATTCAACGCCATATCTTTTTGCTGCACCAGGGTTAAATCATCTAACACCCAAAATGCCCTTCCCTGTGTTGCCAAAATCAAATCGTTGTTCTTAATGGTTAAATCGGTAATAGGTACTACCGGTAAATTCAATTGGAAGGATTGCCAGTTTGCGCCACCATCATAACTTATGTACATGCCATATTCTGTACCTGCATACAATAAGCCTTCACGTACTTTATCGGCGCGCATGGCTCTGGTAAAATGCATGGCATTGATGCCGTTGGTTATTTTTTTCCAGCTTTTACCATAGTCTTCTGTTTTAAA
>JBIIAP010000083.1:0-10041 GCA_044239855.1 Sediminibacterium sp.
AAATCAAGAATAATAATTGTAGATAATGCTAACCAACCTCCGCCACCTTTAGTTAATAATATAGATAAGTGTAAAAATGAATTACCGTTTACTTTGACTGCAATCAATAATTCAGGTCATACTTTGCAATGGTATGAAACTAATGCCATTAGTGGAGCACCATCATTAATAGCACCTACAATATCTACGGGCATTACTGGCACTATAAATCATTATGTTGCGCAGACTAATACTGTTACTGGTTGTGAAAGTGAAAGAGCAAAATTGACAGTAGTGATTCAACCCACTCCTGACAAACCAATTATAACCCGTGATGTAACCAATAATCTTATATCTAGTGCAGTAATAGGTAATCAGTGGTATAAAGAAGGCGCTATTTTAGTAGGAGAGACATCAATAGAATATAAACCTAAATCTACTGCTAATTATTCTGTAACTAGCACGCAAAATAATTGTACAAGTTTAATGAGCGATAATTATTATTATTTAACAACCGGAATTATTACTTTAAATGGAAATAAATTTATCAAAATTTTACCTAATCCTACCTATAACTCAATTCTAATCAATTTTGATCTATCAGGGGTCTCTTCCATTAACGTAATAATATTTGACTTATTTGGTAAGCGAGTTATAGAAAAAAATAATGTAAAAAATAATGATAAAATCAATTTGAGTAACTTGAAGAGCGGAATTTATTCTGTAAAGTTTATGAGTTCAGACAAGAAAATAAATTCAACTATTCAGGTTATAAAAATCTAATGCAGATTTGTGTTATTCATTAAAACAATAAATAAAACCATTCGATTAAATTTATCGAATGGTTTTATTTATTTATCATTTCCTTTTATGATTGAATGGAAAGCAGCGACATACCCGATCCTAAAGTTAATGCATCAAAAGCATCCCCATCTTCTGTTTTTCTTTTTTCAGTAGGATGTTGATTGGATGGTTTATTGTGGAGCATGGTTACTTTTTGGTTTTTTAATACACCCGTATCGAGCGGCTTATCTAACTCTCTTTTTAACTCTTCCATTTCCCTTTTCTTGCGCTCATATTCTTCTTTTAGCTCTTCTTTCGACTTGTTGTATTCTTCAATTTTTTCATTCAAATTTTGAGGATCCTTTTCTTGCTTATTGGCACGTTCTAATCCGCCAACTGTCATAATGTATTCTATGTTAGCATTGTATCCTCTGAAATCGTTACTTTCCCAATCGTTATTCCATTCAGTATCATAATTGTTTGATTTGAAATTGATCCATTCTAATCTCCTGTTAACGGTTTCATCGAACACTATTTTTTTACCTACTGGAATCTGAATATTAACAATTACCCCTTGGTTTCTGAATCGACTATTTTTAGGTAGACTAAATCCTCTGTTTAAATAAATCAGACTGTCTTGTTGTATGAGGCCATAGTTAATACCTGCTAAGTTTTTCCAGGCTGTAGTTTCGTCAACACCATGACTGTATTTGTTGTAGGAAATATGATATTGTGCATCATCACTTTTAGAAACTCGTAAGTTGATATTGTTAAATACAATACTATCTCCTTCCAGATTAATTAAGTTCCCCAATTTTACCCAGTTGCTAATGGTTTTTACTTTATTATCTGCAACTTTTATGATTAATTTATTAGCGCTGGGTTGAACTATCGCAATATCACTTTTATCTCTTGCTCTTGAATTAAAATTCCTGGAAAACAAGGCAATCAACACTACGGCACTTGCTATTCCTAAAGTCCATAATCCCCCAAATCCCCATCGTAAAATATTGTTTGGAGATTTTACTCCCATGATTCTTCTAATGATCCAAATTACAATTCCAATTACGGGTACAAAAAGAAACAACAAAAGGGTAGCCCAGGCCAATGTATTTTGCCAAAATCCATCCAGAAAAAAATCTTTTAAAGGGAATGCACCAGCACTAGTAACCAATATAGCTAACAGCGCAATAAGTAATGAAAACGCTACAATACCTGCAATAAAGAGAAAAAAGGCTTTAAACAAAATACCAATCATGTTTAATAATTTGCTGCCACTATTTCTTGAAAAATTGCCGGCTTCTGTACCAAATTCTTTTCCTTTTGAATTGACTGTTTCAGAGAATTCTGTACCAAATTCTTTTGCTTTTTGTGAAAATTCAGCACCCCATTTTTCCGCTTTATGTTTAAAGCCACCTAAGTCATCTTGAATGGTGTTTTTGATAGAGTTTAAGTCTACTTTTTTACCACGCATGGCTAATTTTTCTGATGCTGTTTTAGCTTCAGGAATAACCGCCCATAACACAGCATAAATGATAAATAGGGTACCTCCGAACGAGCCAAATATATATCCCGGAAATGGATCTACATCAAACCAAAATGCACTTCTGAATAAAGATGAAATGATGCCGGTTACCAATGGCAATGCAAATATTAATCGTGGAATCCAAACAGCAATATTAAAATAGGCAGCAATTCCACTGGCTACCCCTGCCAACACTTTTTCATCGGGGTTGCGGTATAATCGGTTGGTGGTGATTGCATAGTTTAATGGTCTGGCTGGTAAAATAATCCACAATAAAATGTAGAGCAAAATTCCGGCGCCACCGCTAAAAGTAAATACCACAAAAATTACCCGGATGATGGATGGGTCTATTTTGAAATACGCAGCTAATCCACCGCATACACCACCCAATATTTTGTCGTTGATATCACGGTACAAACTTCCCCTCGACTTACTAGCTTCAGTGTTTGTTTGATGCGTATGATGCTGATAACTGCTATCAATCGGTGATGCAATATTGTCTTCATTTTCAAAGTCTTCCGGACGCCCCATGCCTGCAATGATGCTTTCTACATCATTGTCTGTAATACAGGTACTTCCTTTTTTTAAGCGTTCGCTGAAAAGTTCAGCAATTCTGCTTTCAATATCATTGATGATTTCATCTTTACCTTCTTCGTTGGCAAAGAATTGTCGCAGACTTTCTACGTATTGTTTTAGCACATCGTAGGCAGTTTCTTCAATTGGAGTTACTCGGCCCTGGAAGTTGATGTTAATTACCTTCTTCATTTGTACTAGTGTTTTCTGGGTTAAGGTGATTGTTTGTTGGTTCGGAACTTTGGGTTAGTAGTTGGACTGCATCGGCTAATTCTTGCCAGGTTTTTTGCAGTTCATTGTAAAAAGCCAGTCCCTTTTCGGTCATTAAAAAATATTTACGTGGGGGGCCGCTGTTACTTTCTACCCATCTGTAGGATAACAGTTCGGCATTTTTTAATCTGGTAAGAAGCGGATAAAGCGTACCCTCTAAAATATGTAGGTTGGCAGACTTCATTTTTTCTACCAAATCACTTGGGTATACTTCACCTTGCCTTATTATAGAGAGGATACAAAACTCTAATACCCCCTTCCGCATCTGACTTTGTGTATTTTGAATATCCATAACTTGAATTTGTGATGAAATAAATTAACGACACAAAGTTATAATTATTTTAGTACTATGCAACACATAGTACTAAGTTTATTTTAGTAATAGGTTGCGTAAGGTTGCTGAAATTTCGTATATACTTGATAATCAATACTTTGTTGATTGTATAGCAATCACCTGAAAGGATGAATGGTTGTAGAAATAGATAAATGGTGTATAATTCTATAAACCTTACTTTTTGTCTTGACACAAAAAGTAACAAAAAGGTCAAGTCGCATCGAAGGCATTTGGCGGTTAGCATATGTTTCGTTCCATTGTATGATATGTAACCGCCACCACAAAAATCCTGCACTCCAGTCTTTGTTTTCAACCCGAACATCAGTATTCATTCAACACTATTATTTAAATTCATCCCTATATTCCTTTGGGTTGAAATCTGCATCCATTCCGTTTGGTTTTTGGTTAATGCTGCCGATGCGCCACCATAACCGGGATGTTTAGTGCAATTCGTAACAATTAAAATCGACAACTAATTATCCAAATAAGTCTAAGTTCAAATGCTTGCAATAAAAATTGATTCAGCATTACAATACTTATTTTACTGGGGCGCGTGGGAAGATTAGACGCGCGGAGCGATCGGGCTAATCTTGATTTTTTTGTTACTTTTTTTATCTAGAAAAAAGTAAAGAATATTAAAGTATAATAGATTTTATAATCAATTAATTTATTAATCGTTTTTATACGATGAATTGATTTTCTGCTGTATCTTTGCTTATCGTATAAAAACGATGAATATATGGCGAGTCCTAAATTAGAAGAGTTTATAAAAGATGAGCAGATTTTAGCTGCATTTGCAAAAGCATTGTCGCACCCCGCAAGAATTGCCATACTTAAAGTATTAGCAGAAAAGAATGCATGTATTTGCGGTGAAATTGTGGAAGTGCTTCCATTGGCACAGTCTACCGTTTCTCAACATCTGAAAGAATTAAAGGATGCTGGATTAATTAATGGTACAGTAGAAGGTCCACGAAGTTGTTACTGTATTAATTGGAATGCGTTCGATTCATTTAATCAATCGTTCAATCATTTATTTCATCATTTAAAAGATCAACAAAATAATAATTGTTGTTAATTTTTTTAACATTAAAACTATAATAGAATCAATATGTCACCCCTTCGGGGTTTATAACCATCGATCAAAAATAAATTTGCTATAATAATAACACCCCTTCGGGGTTAATAAATAATCAATTCAATAGAAAATTAAATTTTAAAACATTCTAAAAAATTAAATCAAACGAATCAAATCTCGAAGGGATGAAATGATTATAGCAAACAAAACAGATCATAGGCATCAAATCCCTAAGGGATGAAATGATTATAGCAAATAAAATAGATCATAGGCATCAAACCCCGAAGGGATGAAATGATTATAGAAAATAAAATGCATCAAACAAATAAAATCCCGAAGGGGTGACATGATTATAGAAAACAAAATGCATCAAACGAATCAAACCCCGAAGGGATGAAATGATTATAGAAAATAAAATGCATCAAACGAATAAAATCCCGAAGGGGTGACATGATTATAGAAAACAAAATGCATCAAACGAATCAAATCCCGAAGGGATGAAATGATTATAGCAAACAAAATGCATCAAACGAATCAAATCCCGATGGGATGACATGATTATAGCAAACAAAATGCATCAAACGAATCAAACCCCGAAGGGATGAAATGATTATAGAAAATAAAATGCATCAAACGAATCAAATCCCGAAGGGATGACATGATTATAGCAAACAAAATGGATCATAGGCATCAAACCCCGAAGGGGTGAAATAAATATATCTCAACAATAAAAAATTATAATATGAAAAACGAAACAGCATTAAAAGATTTAGTAAAAGAAAAATACGCCGCCATTGCAGAACAAACCATTGAACAAAATTTATCGTCCTGTTGTGGTGCGGGCGGCTGTTCTACCGAAGTGTATAATATCATGAGCGATGATTACACTACCATGCAGGGCTATAATGCCGATGCGGATTTGGGCTTGGGATGTGGCTTACCTACGCAGTTTGCTAAAATAAAGGCAGGCGATACGGTGGTTGATTTAGGCAGTGGTGCCGGTAACGATTGTTTTGTTGCCAGAGCGCAAACTGGTGAAACCGGTAAAGTAATTGGAATTGATTTTACACCCGCTATGATTGAAAAGGCCAAAGCCAATGCAGCTAAATTAGGGTTTAGCAATATACAATTTAGGGAAGGAGATATTGAGAATATGCCGCTTGCGTCTGATGTAGCTGATGTGGTGGTGAGTAATTGCGTATTGAATTTAGTACCTAATAAAGATGGGGTATTTAAAGAGATATATAGAGTGCTTAAACCAGGTGGACATTTTAGTATTGCTGATGTTGTATTAGTGGGTAAGTTACCGGAGGCTTTACAAAAAGATGCGGAGATGTATGCAGGTTGCGTATCTGGTGCTATACAGAAAGAAGTGTATATGGAATTGATTCATCACAATGGCTTCGAAGAAATTACCATTCAAAAAGAAAAGGCCATTGTTATACCGGATGATATTTTGGTGAATTATTTAAATGAGCAAGAATTAACTGATTTTAAAAATGGACAAACCGGCATTTTCAGTATTACCGTATTTGCTCGCAAACCTATTGCAGCAACTTACTGCACACCGGGTGGTGGTTGTTGCTAAAATATAAGAATAAATGAACTCGATAAACACTCCTGCATTATATGCTTCCGTTATAGATTTTTTAGCATCATGTGAAAAAGATGTTGCGTTAATTGCTGCAGAAAGAAAGGAATTATTGGCAAGCCTTGCAACGCATATACAGCAACAGCTGGCAGCACATTCAACCATATCTTTAACATTTATCTGTACGCATAATTCACGCCGAAGTCATTTTGCACAAATATGGGCGCAAGTGGCTGCTGCTTATTATGGGTTGAATGATATTGTTTGTTATTCTGGCGGAACAGAAGTTACTGCCTTTAACCCCAATGCAGTAAAAGCTTTGCAGACAGCGGGGTTAATGATAGCGATACCTGAAGAAAAAGATAATCCGCATTACTGGGTAAAGTATAGTGATCGTTATGCTGCCATTGAAGCATTTTCTAAAAAATATGCGGATGCGCCTAATCCACCTTCCAACTACACGGCTGTATTAACTTGTTCGGAGGCTGATGAAGCTTGTCCGGTAGTATTTGGTGCAAATGCCCGCTTTAAAATAACATTTGAAGACCCTAAAAAATCCGATGGAACACCGGAGCAAGATGCAGTTTACTTAACCCGATGCAAACAAATTGCAACGGAAATGTTGTATACTTTTAAGTTGGTGGTACATTAAATTACCACCAACTCATAAAATAAATCCGGTTGCAAATATTTATTGGCTAATTCCTGTAACTCATTAGCGTCGGTTGTTTTGATGGTTTCAATACTGCCGTAGAAAAAATTTTCATCTAAACCATTCAGCACGTAATTCTTCCAGCGCGCTATCAGTTGAAATGGGCCATCTAAATCGCCCAAAACACTACCTATCATATAGTTGCGCACCAAACTCAATTCTTCTTCATCAATTTTCTCGTTTCGAAGGATCTCCATTTCTTTATATACTTCTACAATTGTTGCTTCGCACACATCTCTTCCTGCTTCGGTACTGATCATCCATGCACTATGGTGAATATGATTTTGAATATAACTATGTATGCCATAGGTATAACCTTTGTCTTCTCTGATATTGCTCATCAATCGCGACCCAAAGAATCCACCAAAAATATTATTGAGCACCTGAACTTTTTGAAAATCGGGATGATGTCTGTTTGGAAATGGTTGAGCAATTCTTATGGCACCTTGCACGCCATTTTCATCATTAATGATTTTGTATTGCTTTGCTGTAGCAGGATGTAAAGGGTGTTGAATAGTGGGTGTTGGCTTTTGTTGTAACGGCAATGCACCAAACACTTTGTTTAACTCAGCCGGTAAGTCGGCAGGCAATATACCTGCTACAAAAATTTTGCAATTACCTTGCTGGTAAAACTGTTGATAAAAAGCAATTAATTCTGCTCTGTTTAAATTTATATAGTCGCTGGCAGTAGTGTATTTACCATACGGATGATTGATGCCAAATACATATTCATCAATTAACCGATTGGCAACAAAATCGCATTTCTTTAAACTTACTTCTAATCGTTGTTGTTGATTTTGTTGGTAGGTTTTTAATTCTTCTTCCGGAAAAACAGATTCGGTAATGAGCTCAGCAACAATTGGCAATAGTTCTTTTACATGCTTACTTAAACAATGTAGGGTGATGGTTGCTGTTTCGTTGTAACAACTTCTGTTTAAATATGCCCCATAAAAATCTACGTATTCATTTATTTCAAAAGCGGTTTTATGGTTCGTGCCATTCTTCAATAAAAAATTGGTGGTGGCTGCAACAATATTTTTTTGTTCGAACCAATTGCCTGCATCAAAAACCCATTCAATCATCATTACCTCTTGTGCTCCGGCATTAATGCTGTATACCGGAACGTTGTTGTCTAGTGCATATTGATCGCATTTTTTTAGTTGCAAATCAAAATGAACTGCGTCAGTAATGGGTGGGGTAACTTTTCTATTAAGACTCATTGAAATTATTTTGATCACTTACTGTGCATGATAGTAAATGGTGTTACTGTTTGATTCGCGTAAAATAGTGTTGCTGTATTGTTGTAATTCTTCCGGAGTAATTTCGCGATATTTATTGAGTTCGGTATTCATTAAATTAGCATCACCCATTAATTCATACAGCGCAATGCTGCTGGCTCTGCTCATGATGCTCATGTCTTCAAACGCAATTACACTTTCCGTTTTATTAATTACTTTTTGTAATTCTTTTTCCGATATCTGAATTTGTTGTATTTTCTCAATTTCTTCGGTAATCGCTTTCTCAGCCTGCTCCATCGAAACTCCTTTTACCAGTTTCCCTTCAATGGTTACTAAACCATTGTCCATCGATCCAAAATGATAACAATCCAAATTAGAAAACAATTTTTGTTCTTTCACCAGCGATTGATACAAACGCGATGAGCCCCCCCCACCTAAAATCTCTGTTAACAGATCCGCAACATAATAGCCTTTGTCTAGCCGTGCAGACATATGCCATGTTTTTACAAAAGCATCTAATGGAACTGCTGCTTCAAAACTTTGTTTGCGGGCTGCCTGTTGAACAGGTTCAACAGGCAAGTTGCGTAAGTATTTTTCCCCCATTTCAATAGGTCCAAACCACTTTTCTGCCAATCGTTTAATATCATCGGTTTTCACATTGCCTGCTACAACCAAAATGGCATTAATGGGGCGATAATGTTTAAAGAAAAAGTCTTTTACATCGTTAATGGTGGCATCTTCTACGTGACTCAACTCCTTTCCAATCGTCATCCAACGATAGGGGTGGGTGGTATAGGCCAATTCACGCATTTTATGCCAAACATCGCCGTAAGGCTTATTGATATAATGTTCTTTAAACTCTTCACAAACTACTTTGCGTTGAACGGCCAGGCTTTTTTCGCTGAACGCCAAACTCAACATACGATCGCTTTCTAACCAAAAAGCGGTTTCAATGTTTTGTGCCGGCAATTGGCAGTAATAATTAGTGAGGTCGTTGGTGGTATAAGCGTTGTTATCGCCTCCGGCACGCTGAAGTGGATCATCGTAATCCGGAATATGAATACTTCCACCAAACATGAGGTGTTCAAATAAATGGGCAAATCCTGTTTTATCGGGGTTTTCATCACGGGCACCCACATTGTACAGCACATTTACTACCGCCATAGGGGTAGATTGGTCTTCATGTACCAAAACAGTTAAGCCATTATCGAGTGTAAAACGGTTGTATTGTATCATAACGCACTAAATCGGCTGCAAATTAGTTCATTGTGCACATAAATAATAAAAATCAGTGAGACAGAAACTACAACAATGTTACCTTTGTAAAAGATATATTCAATTTTTATGCAATTAGCCGATTTATACCAAAAAGCACTTGCTTTTGAGTTTCTTACCAAAGAAGAGGGAATGTTTTTGTTTGAGCATGCGCCATTAGCAGATTTAATGCATATTGCCGATGAGTTAAGAAAAATACAAGTACCGCATGGTAAAGTAACCTGGCAAATAGATAGAAATGTAAATACTACCAATGTATGTATTGCCAATTGTAAATTCTGTAATTTTTACAGAGTACCTGGCCATGCAGATGCATACATTACCGAAATGCCTACTTACCGTACTAAAATTGAAGAAACCCTTAAATATGGGGGAGATCAGTTGTTGTTGCAAGGCGGACATCATCCGGAATTGGGACTAGATTTTTATACCAATATATTTCGCCAGTTAAAGCAAGAATATCCAATGGTGAAGTTGCATGCACTGGGGCCGCCAGAAGTAGCCCATATTGCAAAGTTAGAAAAAATGAGTCACCACGATGTACTGAAAGCCTTGAAGGAGTCAGGATTAGATTCATTACCCGGAGCGGGCGCAGAGATACTAATAGACAGGGTACGACGATTAATATCTAAAGGCAAATGTGGCGCAGATGAGTGGTTAGCAGTAATGCATGAGGCACACAAGTT
>JBIIAP010000084.1:0-10031 GCA_044239855.1 Sediminibacterium sp.
AATTTAGAATATGGATAATAATTTTTCATCACAAGTTAAGGAGATTATTTCTTTTAGTAGAGAAGAGGCGCTTAGGCTAGGAAATGATTTTATCGGAACAGAACATTTATTGCTGGGCCTTATCAGGGACGGAGATAATACCGCTATTAAAGTACTAAAACAGCTTAATATTGATTTATATGAGCTCAGAAAAGAGGTAGAATTAGCTGTAAAAGACAAAACAGGTAAAAATATTGCCAACATTAACAGCTTACCACTTACCAAACAAGCTGAAAAAGTAATACGGGTTACTGTTTTAGAGGCCAAAGCTCTTAAAAGCCCATTGGTTGAAACAGAACATCTCATGTTGAGTATCCTTAAAAACAAAGAGAATATCGCTACCCAAATTTTAAATCAATTTGATGTGGATTACGATTTATTCAGAAATGAGCTGGGTGTGGTAGGTACCAATACCCCTAACCCAAGAAGTGAATTTCCTGATGATGGAGATGATGATTTTGATGAGGAAAGGAAAAGTGGCGGATTTCAGCAGCCTAAATCTGGTAAAGCTACCGCTGCCGCTAAAAGCAAGACACCTGTTTTAGATAATTTTGGTAGAGATATTACCAAATTGGCTGAAGCTGGCACCCTTGATCCTATAGTTGGTCGTGAACAGGAAATTGAAAGGGTTAGTCAGATTTTAAGTAGAAGAAAAAAGAACAATCCTATATTAATAGGAGAGCCCGGCGTGGGTAAAACAGCTATTGTGGAAGGATTAGCCCTTAGAATTACGCAACGCAAAGTAAGCAGGGTTTTATTCGATAAACGCGTTATTTCCCTTGATTTAGCTGCCTTAGTAGCCGGTACAAAATATAGAGGGCAGTTTGAAGAAAGAATGAAAGCCATCATGAATGAATTAGAAAAGAACCGAGATGTTATTCTTTTCATCGATGAAATTCATACAATTGTTGGTGCCGGTGGGGCCAGCGGATCCTTAGATGCTTCTAACATTTTTAAACCTGCTTTGGCTAGAGGCGAACTGCAATGCATCGGCGCATCTACTTTAGATGAGTACCGCATGCATATTGAAAAAGATGGTGCCCTAGACAGAAGATTCCAAAAAGTTTTGATAGAACCACCTAGTGTAGAGGAAACTATACAAATATTAAATAATATTAAATCTAAATATGAGGACTTTCATAATGTAACTTATGGCGACGATGCTATTGATGCATGCGTTAAATTAAGTGATCGTTATATGACCGATCGTCTTTTACCAGATAAAGCAATTGATGTGCTGGATGAAGTAGGTGCAAGGGTACATCTCAAAAACATTAATGTTCCGGAAGAAATTATTGAACTGGAAAAGCGCATCGAGGAAGTTAAAAACGAAAAAAATAAAGAAGTTAAAAGTCAGCGCTTTGAAGAAGCCGCAGCGCTAAGAGATACTGAAAAAAGATTGGGTGAGGAACTCGATAAGGCCAAAAATATATGGGAAGAGGAAAGCAAAAACAGACGCTATCCCATCTCTGAAGAAAACATTGCAGAGGTTATTTGCATGATGACAGGCATACCTGTTAAACGAATGGTTCAGGCGGAAACAGAGAAGCTCAAAAAAATGAGCGATGAAATGAAGAGTGTGGTAATTGGTCAAGATGACGCCATACAAAAAGTAGTTAAAGCCATCCAAAGAAATAGAGTAGGGTTGAAGGATCCTAAAAAACCAATTGGTACTTTCATCTTCCTTGGACCTACCGGTGTAGGGAAAACCGAATTAGCCCGTGCATTAGCCAAGAATATGTTTGATTCTGAAGACGCTTTGCTTAGAATCGACATGAGCGAATACATGGAAAAATTCACTGTAAGCCGATTAATTGGTGCACCTCCCGGATATGTGGGATATGAAGAAGGCGGACAATTAACCGAAAAGGTTAGAAGAAAACCTTACAGTGTAATTCTGTTAGATGAAATTGAAAAAGCGCATCCGGATATTTATAATATATTATTACAGGTGCTGGATGATGGTCAATTAACGGATGGATTAGGCAGAAAGGTAGACTTTAAGAACACTTTAATCATCATGACTTCCAATATTGGTGTTCGCCAGTTGAAGGAATTTGGTGACGGTGTTGGTTTCGCAACCGCTACTCGTATTCAAAATGCAGAGGAAAGTAATAAAGCAGTGATAGAGAAAGCGTTGAAAAGAACCTTCTCGCCGGAATTCCTTAATCGTATTGATGATGTGGTTATATTCAATTCATTGACCAAAGAGAATATATTCAATATTATTGATATATTAATGTCAAGTGTTTCTAAAAGACTTACGAACTTAGGGTTCTCTTTAGAATTAACTGCCGCAGCAAAAGAATTTATTGCAGATAAAGGCTATGATGCTCAATTTGGAGCTAGGCCACTACATCGGGCTATTCAAAAATACCTGGAAGACCCACTTGCTGAAGAAATAATGAATATGACCATAAAACAAGGTGATATTTTAGTAGCAGATTTGAATAAAGAAACGGGACAAATCGCTTTTACTTTTCAACCAAGAATTGAACAAAAAGAAGCCCCAACAGAATAATTAATTCAATAAGTAGGCAGTATCTATATGTATATAACCTGCCTACTTATAATAAATTATCAATTAACTACTTGCTACTTTTGCCTTTTGAATTTTTACTTTTCCTGCCATTGGTATCCAGCAAACGAAAAACCAGCTAAATCCAATACCCGCTCTACAACGGTAGACGCCAATTCTTCAATTGTTTTAGGAACACTATAAAATGATGGGGTAGCAGGACAAATGATTCCACCTGCCAGTATTACAGACTCCATGTTTTTTATATGGATTAAATTATAAGGTGTTTCTCTTACCATTAGAATGAGCTTTCTACGCTCTTTTAAAATTACATCTGCAGCACGTGTAATTAAATCATCACTAATGCCCGAAGCAATTCTTCCTAATGTTCCCATACTACATGGGGCCACTATCATAGTATTATAATGCGCTGATCCGGAAGCAAATGGCGCATTAAAATCATGTTTAGTATAAAACGTATAAGGATAATCTTTGTAAGAATCATTACCTAATTCAGTTCGCCAAACCTCCTTGGCGTTATCACTCATTACAATACCAACACGTTCATATTGATTGGTAAGAAGCAATAACTTGTTGAGCAACAATTGTGCATAGATAGAACCACTAGCACCTGTTATAGCAATAATAATTTTGTTAGGCATACTTACTAAACAAAAGTAAAATTAAAAAGTTGATTCGATAAAAAAATACCCTCTTAAAAGAGGGTATTTGAAAATTTATAATAAGAATTATTATTTGTACATGATTTCATAGTACTCGTGAGCCATCCTATTACTATCGAACTGAAAGCGAACATCTCGCATACCATTTTTCATGATTTGTCTCCATGTATCATGATTTTCATAGTACATAGGAATAATTTGTTGTTCTAAAATTTCATACACTTTATTCAAGTCGTATTCGTCTTGATCGTGCTGAGACATATTTGCATAATCAGCTTTTGGAACTACAAAACCATTATTCCCATGATTAATGAACTCCGGGATCCATCCGTCATCTGTAGAAAAGTTAACTGCGCCATTCATAGCGGCTGTCATACCACTGGTGCCGGAAGCTTCTCTCGGTACTCTGGGATTATTTAACCATACATCGGAGGCTTGCTTTAAACGTTTGCTTAAAGCCAATTCATACCCAACTAATACGGCCACATTCTTATAATTCTTGCTGATTTGTACCAGATTATTAAATTGAGAAATTGCAGGATAATCAACCGGGTAAGCTTTACCTGCCCAAATAACCTGAACCGGATATTTGGTATTATTCAACATACTTTCAAAGCGTTCCATGTCATAAGTAAGCATATCTGCACGCTTATATCCTGCAAATCTTCTTGCCCAAACAATGGTTAATATATTAGGGTCAAATAATTTACCGGTTTGATCTGCCACTATCTCAAAAGCTCTTTTCTTTAAATGCTTTTTTCTATCATCAAAAATCTCATCATTACTTTCTTCCATCGCCCTATACATCTGCTTATCTGCCCAGTAGCGCCAGTTTTGCGCATTGGTGATAGACGTAATAGGACATATACCCTCTTGATTTTTCCACATTTCTCTACTCACTACACCATGTAAGGCCGATACTCCGTTTGCTTTACGGGCAAAACGCAGTGCCGCTAATGAATGATTAAACTGATTGTCATGTGTTCCGGTTATTTTTCTCACCTCATCTATAGACAAGCCACAGAAATAACTCATTTTATGACATAAATAAATATCATGCTTTTCATTACCGGCTTCCTCCGGGGTATGTGTAGTAAATACTAAACGCTCTCTTACTTTGTCTATAGACTGGTATTTATTTAATAAATAGAACGCCGCTGAAATACCATGCGCTTCATTTAAGTGATATACATCTGGATTAAAACCTAGTTCATCAATCAATTTAGCTCCTCCAACACCCAATAAAATGAATTGTGCAACCTTTGTAGCAACATTTGCATCATATAGTCTGTGTGTAATCGTTTGCGATACATAGTCATTTTCAGGTAAATCGGTGCTTAATAAGAATAATGGCGCACTATTAAAAGTTTGTGGATTCAGGTAATACACTTTAACCCAAACAGGATGTTCGTGGATGGCAATTTGAAATTTTATGCCGGTATCTTCCAGAAAACTATAAATCTTTTCCATGAAAGTTACCTGAAGTGTTTGATCCTGATTTCTTGCCTGATCATAATATCCATATTTCCATAGAATTCCTATACCAATCATATTTTGGCGTAATTCATAGGCACTGCGTAAATGAGAGCCGGCTAAAAAACCTAGACCGCCGCTGTATATCTTTAATGGTTGATGGATGGCAAATTCCATAGAGAAATAAGCCGCTTTTTTAGCATACTGATCATTAATTTGATAAGGAACCTGATAATTTCTAAAGTCCATAATTACTTATTTAATTAGCTATTCTACTCGCAATATAGAGCATATTTATATTATAATGTAAATTATACACATTAATTAAGCTATAAATAACCATTGCAATCGTTACTTGTTTGTTTTTACCCCTTTTTTGAAGTCCTTTTTATTTTGTTGTATTCATCATTAAAGTAACATTTTATACCTCTGTGATTTCCACAACTACCTTGTTCTTTTAAAAACAGCTGATTGCCCTCAAAGGTGAAATCTATTATACAAGGGTCTCCATTTTCAGAAAATATCCCGTTTACGGTAGTTTTCATCTTTAATTCTCCTTTTAGTTCACCGGTACAAGAACCCTCATTTTTTTCAAAATGAATAAAAAACACATAATGATTTACATTTTTTCCATCTCGAACAGAAATGTAATTCTTTTTGTCTTTTACATAGTCTCCACTGTACTTGTTTGATTGAGAAAACGTGTCAATTGGATTTACAACCGCTGTTTTTTGGGGATCTTCATTAGAATCATTGATTACAACCATGAAACTGCCTTCGTTATAGGCCCACCCGGCTCTGGAAAACAAAATATTATTTTCCTTTCCGGTCTTCTCCTTACTTAATAGAAAGGTAGGCTCTTTATTAATATTCAATGTATGAAAATATTCATCTTGTTTATCGCTTCTTAATAGCTCTTTGGAGGCTAAATAATTTTGCTTTTTATCGGTAACAAAAACAACTAATTTTTTCTTTTTTTGGTAGGTCAACATCATTAAATAATAATGTTCTACTTGTTTTTCAATTTTACCAATTGGATGTAAAATGAATTTTCTGTTATTGCCCATTATAGGCTGAAGTGCACTATCCGGAAAAAACTGTAAAAATGCTTTTAAACCAATAACTAATTTGTCGGCCGATTTATCAATATTAGTATCACTAACAGCATAAGGGAGGTTGATTGATTTAAAAACACCGAAAAAATCCTTTTGATCTAATGGTAATTCTCCCGAAAAGTCAACATTTTTTTCTTTGCAACCTATTCCAACTAGTAGAATAATCGCATAAAAATATTTTATCATTAAAGCTTATTTGTAATAAAATTAATATTATAAATCGAATGCGATCATATTTTGTTTGTAAGATGAAGGATTCGATTTAGATTTATACAAAATTAAGGGTTAAAAAAGTGAAGAAAATACAACATGGATAAGGACAATAAATATAATTCAGATCAATCATTGAGTGAGGTACATGAAACGGTGGACACCACTTTGCCCCGCAAAGGGATTAAAAGAATTTTAGCCTATATCGGGCCAGCTTATTTGGTTAGCGTAGGTTATATGGATCCGGGCAATTGGGCTACCGATTTACAAGGAGGGGCTCAATTTGGCTATCAATTAATTTGGGTATTACTAATGAGTAACTTAATGGCTTTACTTTTACAAAGCTTAAGTGTGCGCTTAGGTATTGTAAGAAGAAGAGACCTGGCTCAAGCCAATAGGGAAACCTATCCTCCGTTTGTTAACTTTTGCCTGTATATATTGGCAGAACTGGCCATTGCTGCATGTGACTTAGCAGAAGTGCTAGGAATGGCAATTGGTATTCATTTGCTTACTGGGTTACCTATTTTTTGGGGTGTGGCAATTACTGTATTAGATACTTTTCTTTTTCTGCTCTTGCAACAATATGGTATTAGAAAAATGGAAGCCTTCATAATTGCCTTGGTGGCCATTATTGGATTGTCCTTTTTAATTCAAATTTTATTAGCACAACCACCTGTTTCAGGGGTTTTACAAGGAATGATACCTTCTAAGTTAAATCATCAGGCGCTGTATATTGCTGTTGGTATAATTGGCGCTACTGTAATGCCTCACAACCTTTATCTGCATTCCGCTTTAGTTCAAACCCGCAAAATAACCCCTACTGTAAAAGGAATCAAGAAAGCAATCAAGTATAATTTGATAGATAGTACTATTGCTTTAAACGCAGCTTTTTTAGTAAACACCGCAATTTTAGTGTTGGCTGCTACCGTTTTTTATAATACCGGGAACACGCATGTGGCTAAAATTGAAGACGCTCATAGATTGCTGCAACCCTTGTTAGGCTCCTCATTAGCTCCAATTCTATTTGCTGTTGCTTTAATTGCCGCCGGACAAAGTTCTACTTTAACAGGAACCCTTGCTGGTCAGATAGTTATGGAGGGCTATCTTAAATTAAGGATTAATCCATGGCTAAGAAGATTGCTTACAAGATTAATTGCAATTGTACCTGCATTGGTTACCATTTTAATATATGGTGAAGATAAAGTGGATGACCTTTTAGTATTTAGTCAGGTTATATTAAGTATTCAACTTGGCTTCGCTGTTATTCCGCTCATTCATTTTGTTAGCGATAAAAAAACAATGGGTGAATTTGCTATTAAACCTGTGATAAAAATAATTGCGTGGTTGGTTGCATTAATATTAGTGTTTTTGAACATCAATTTAGTTGCCAATGAAACGGTGATTTTGCTTAATTCATCCATTAGCTTAATATATAAAATCCTTATTATTCTGGCTATTTTAGCCTTTTTAGCTTTGTTTTTTGTGATGACTTTTTACCCGATTATTCAAAAAAGGAAAAATCAAAAAGAGTCTAATTTACATGGAGAAATTCCGTCATTACAGAACTTACAGGTTAAAAGAACTTCCAGGATTGCAGTGGCGTTAGAATTCTCTAAAGCGGATGAAAAATTAATTGCCTATGCGTTGGCTCAAGGTAATAAAGAGGTGAAATACACTTTTATTCACATCGTTGAAAGCGTTTCGGCAAGCTATTTAGAAGCGTCAAGTGATGACATTGAAACACGAAAAGATAAAGAAAGAATGTCCAATTATGTTAATCAGCTTGAACAGATGGGCTACGATATCGAAGGGCTTATAGGATTCCATAATCGGGTAAATGAAATTGTTCGCATGGTAGAAGCATCAAGTGCGGATATGTTGGTAATGGGGGCTCACAGGCATAGCGGTTTAAAAGACTACATTTTTGGTGAAACGATTGAAGATGTTCGTCATCGCTTGTCTATACCGGTTTTGATTGTTAATGTTTAAAGCCTTTTTGATAAAAATAATGTAATATATTTGCCCAACAAGAATCAATAAAATCAATTCAGAATGGCCCAGAAAATTAAAGTAGCCAATCCGGTAGTAGAACTGGATGGCGATGAAATGACCCGAATTATTTGGAAGTTTATTAAGGAAAAACTCATTTTACCCTATCTTGAAGTAGATATTAAATATTACGATCTTGGAATGGAATACCGCGATCAAACGGATGATCAAGTGACTGTTGATGCTGCAAACGCCATCAAACAATATGGAGTAGGTATCAAATGTGCTACCATCACACCAGATGAAGCACGTGTAGCTGAGTTTAAGCTAAAACAAATGTGGAAAAGCCCTAACGGAACTATCCGCAATATCCTTGATGGTACTGTTTTTAGGGAACCAATAGTTTGTAATAATGTTCCAAGATTGGTACCCAATTGGACTGCTCCAATTTGTATTGGTCGTCATGCTTTTGGGGATCAATACCGAGCTACCGACTTTGTAACCAAAGGAAAAGGTAAATTAACCGTTAAGTTTGAAGGGGAAGATGGAACTGTGCAGGAATTTGAAGTGTACAACTTTAAAGGAGATGGTGTTGCCTTAGCAATGTATAATACGGATGAAAGTATCATAGGTTTTGCAAGAGCTTGTTTTAACCAAGCCTTAATAAAAAAATGGCCTTTATATCTTTCTACTAAAAATACCATCCTTAAGAAATACGATGGCCGTTTTAAAGATATTTTCGAAGAAATCTATCAAAATGAGTTTAAGCAGGCTTATGCTGACGCAGGTATTACCTATGAACATCGTTTAATTGATGACATGGTTGCCAGTGCATTAAAGTGGAATGGTAATTTTGTTTGGGCTTGTAAGAACTATGATGGTGATGTACAAAGTGATACCGTTGCACAAGGTTTTGGATCTTTAGGTTTAATGACTTCTACATTGGTTACTCCTGATGGTACAGTGATGGAAGCAGAAGCAGCCCATGGAACGGTTACCAGACACTTCAGAGAATATCAAAAAGGAAATCCAACCTCTACCAATCCAATCGCTTCTATCTTTGCTTGGACAAGAGGATTAGCTTTCCGTGGTAAATTAGATAATAATCAAGAATTGGTGAACTTCTGCGAATCATTGGAAAAAGTTTGTGTTGAAGTAGTGGAAAGCGGAAAAATGACCAAAGATTTAGCTGTTTGCATTCATGGCAATAAAGTGAAGCATGGTGAACATTATTTATACACCGAAGAGTTTCTAGATGCTATCGACGCTGAATTGCAAAAAAAGCTGAATTAATATACAATCACTTTTATAATAAAAACTGCCCCTTAATTTAATTAAATAAGGGGCAGTTTTTATTATAAATGACTACTAAACACCGAATTGACGTAAATGATGCTCAATATGTTTCCATTGACTAAAGCCCCATTCTCCTGCGTTCATTTTACCAAATAATGGGTGTTTTATTTTTGCAGCATAATCTCCTCCATTGGTATAAAAAAGGTCATATGTGGATAATAATTTTGCTTTTTCTTCCTCAAAATTTCTATCATCGGTAATTACCATGTTTTTAGCCGTTGGTAAACTTTGTTTATAGGGCTTTTCATTAAATACGATCTTTTTAATGATAGGCCCAAACAACGTGCCGATAACGAGATTTTTTGTATCAGTATTGATGCCAGTTTCTAACGATTTTCTTAAATGCGCCATCATCTGTGGTAATTCCATTTTACCCCATTTTCTGGCATGTTGTACTGTTAAAGAGTCTATTCTATGACGTATCGATTGGTATATAGATGGATCGTAAATAGAAGGCTTTGTCATAATACTTTTTTAATATTTAATTCAATCGATTATTGTGTAGATTCCTTAAACCTCTATCCATGTATGGTCTGCTAATAATTTAACGGAGGATACGAACTGTTTAAAAGGACCAGCATTGCCCCATTCCTGTGGCGCTACCAACGAGAGCATATGTGTGCCATCTTGTTTCTCATACAAATGATA
>JBIIAP010000085.1:0-10020 GCA_044239855.1 Sediminibacterium sp.
ACTCTGCATATATATACATCTAACAGCCCATCATTATTGATGTCAATCACAGAAACACCGGTACTCCATGCGGTTGTATCATTATATAAGTTTGCAAGATTAGTTACGTCTTCAAAATGCATTTTACCTTTATTTAAGTACAATGCATTATTACTTTGATTAGCAGCAAAAAACAAATCAGTTAATCCATCATTATTAAAATCACCGGCACCAATGCCAGCACCATTGTAATAATACATGTAAGAAAATAAATTGAATGCCGGAGTAGGTTTTAATTGGTTGGAAAAATGAATTCCTGTTGAATCATTAGATAAAACCTGAAATAATTGATTAGCTGTTTTATTCTGCTTACATGCCAACAGACTTATAACACACACAATTACAGTTATATATTTCCGACATCCACTCATATACTATTTTTTGTCAATTATTTTTTCTTTGTCGATGTATTTATCTTGAATAACACAGGCAAATCATTATTTTGCAAGAATAAAAGATTGGTTGACCGATTGATGTTGATACTTTTCAGGTCTCTTATCTGTTTTTGTAAACTCAAGCCCGATGCTGATGAGGAGAGTAATGCATATGCATTGTTTCCTTTATTGATTAACACATTACCATAAGAAGCATCCACACTGCAAAACTGCGGTAATAAATCAGTAAAATTTCCACCGGCAACAATATCGAGCAGCCCGTCTCCATTCAAATCAATAATGGCACTAGCGTTTAAGGAAGAAAGCTGCATATAAGTTGGAAGCGGCATTAAGGTAAAATTTCCTTTACCATTATTGATTGCAATAACAGATGATCCAATATTAACTTTCAATGTTTTTGCAGCATTGATTTGATCTTTAAATAATTCCTGAATACTTTTTTTAGCAAATTCCTGATGTTTTAAGTTTCCTTTTTTTATAGAGGGAATTTGTTCGGCTATCTCTTTTTTCAAAAAAACAGATACATCCCGATTACCTATAGTACGACTGAATACTTTATCAGGAGTGCCATTTTGGTCAAAGTCGCTCATCCAAAGTTTCACAGGTTCTTTTTCGGTTGGTTTTAAATAAAAATTCTCGCCCATATTACCTAACAAAAGATCCAGATCACCATCATTATCTAAATCTGCTACATTTAAATGTTGCCACCATCCCAAATTTTTTTCCAATCCGGTTTGCGAGGATTTCATTGTTGTTCCAGTGTAAGAATATAGTTTGGGCGACATCCATTCACCAATAATTAGTAATTCTTTTTGTCCATCATTGTTAAAATCATTCCAATCAGCACCGGTAATCATACCCAGGTTTTTAAATTCGGGTGCAACGGATTCCGAAACATCCGAAAAAATACCATTGCCTTCATTGTGGTATAAAAAACTTTCGGGAATAGCGCCATAGTTTTGTGGAACACTTCTACTGCCAACAAAAACATCCAATTTCCCGTCGTTGTCATAGTCAATAGGAATAGCAGTGCCACAGTTTGTGTTACTGGTTGAAAATGTGCCGGCTTTCAATGTAAAATTTCCTTTGCCATCATTTATATACAGTTGATTTTGATAAACACCGGATTCAACAGGTGCAAAATTACCACCTCCACCAACAAATAGATCCAGATCTTTATCTTGGTCAGCATCAAAGAAAAATACAGCAGTGGCTTCAATAAATGAAAATTTTTCAAAATCTTTGTTCAGCTTTTTTGTAAACGAACCCGCATTTTGCATGTACAATTGACCGGGTTGTTTAACTGCGCCGCCAATAAATACATCTTCTTGTCCGTCTCCATTCACATCCCCTACTGCAGCTTTAGGGCCTTGCTTGGATAACATAAATGGGATATTTCTTTCAGTATAAAAATCTACATAATCATCTTCCTGGTGTTTGTCAAATTTAGTCGGTAGCTTTTGAAGAACGGTTAAGGAGGCATTGTTGATAATGTAATGGTATGGCTTAACAGTTGCAGCTGAATAATTTATTTTATGGAGCTGATTGATGGTTGGCTTTTGAATGGTGATATATGTATTATTAGGCCAAATAATTTGTATAGAATCCGGCTGTCCATTACCGATTCCAATCGTTTGTTTATATTCGATAGAAGACTGGAAACCTTTACTAGGTATTATTTCGCGAGAAATGATTTGATTATGATGGAACAATTTAATAACAGAGCCAATCGCAAAATGATTAGGCTGTTGGTATTGCAGTTGTAATGCGATATAATTACCCATTTTGTTTTCGATGGTATTATTCCGATAGATAGTTGCTGGTTGATTTACATTATTAACAACAATATCGTAATCGCCATCATTATCTAAATCGCTGTAAACAGCACCATTAGAAAATGAAGGTTTATCTAAACCCCAATGGATACTTTCATCTGAAAAATGAAGATCCCCCTGATTACGAAACATTTTATTGGGTACCGGAACGGAAGGCATTTTACCTATTACGGTTTGTATGTCTTCTTTTTTTCCGGAGATGGCCATTTGATTGACTACATCATTGGCAAAAAAATCAATAAAATCCTGATCGGTTACATCTCTGTAGATTCCATTACAGACAAAAATATCCGACCATCCATCATTATCAGCATCAAACATTAATGCACCCCAACTCCAATCACTTGCAGCAACTCCACTAAAAAAAGCTGTTTCCAGAAATTTGCCATCGCCATTATTTACCTGGAGTGAATTTTGGGTGTATTGGTTGTAAAATCCTTTTTGTTGTTTGATGTTAAAGATTTCATATCCTTCAAATGAGGTATTTGTTTTGAGTCGATAATCATCATCCGGCAACATATCGGTAGTAAAAATATCCGGCTTACCATCATTGTTAATGTCTTGCAAATCTGCCCCCATTGAAGAGTAGCTAATATGTTGTGTTCTGGTTTCTATTTCATCTTTAAACGTTCCGTTTTTTTGGTTGATGTACAGATAATCTTTTTCAAAGAAATCATTGGAAACATAAACATCCGGCCAGCCGTCTTGATTTACATCGCCCACTGTAACACCTAAACCAAAACTGATGATGCTGCCATAAATACCTGCTTGTTTGGTTACGTCTACAAATTTTCCCTGATCGTTCCTAAATAAATGATCTCCGCCCCCTTTTAAAAAATCAGCAAAAGGTGCATTCTGTTCAGGGATATTTCGCATGTTTTCATAATTCAGGGTATTCACCGGAATGGGGCTATTGTTCACTAAAAAACAGTCTAAATCGCCATCTAAATCATAATCAAAGAAAGATGCCTGTGTAGAATAACCGTCATTGTCTAACCCATATAGCGCAGCGCTTTCTGTAAAAGTAAGGTTATGGTTATTGATGTATAACTGGTTTTTCCGCAATGCTTTGTTCAACATTTGTCCGGCATTACAAACATAAATATCGAGCCAGCCATCGGCATTAATGTCTACAAAAACCACTCCGGTGCTCCATTGCTCTTTATTGGCAAATCCTGCTTTGGTTGATATATCTTCAAAATTCAAGTTGCCTTTATTTAAAAAGAGTTTATTGGCACCTTGATTAGCCGTAAAAAAAAGTTCAGGCAATCCATCATTATTTAAGTCGCCCGATGCAACACCACCCCCATTATAAAAATTACGGTATTTAAATACATTGAATTCTTTTGTTTCTACCAATGCATTATTAAATTGAATATTGCTATTTTCTACTAATGAAAAAAGGGATGGCTTATGCGTACTATTGCATGAGCAAAAAACAGTAAACCAACATAAAACACATTGAAAAATTGAATGCTTCTTCATATCCTAAAAATAAGTAAATACCATAGTATAACACCAAAAAGGCTGCCTTGTTGGGCAGCCTTTTTAACAATTCAACTATATTAAATTAATAACCAAAGTTTTGCTTCAAATTTGGATTAGAAGACAAAGAAACTGTTGGAATTGGATAAACCACTTTATGCGCGGAAGAAGCAGAAGCTCTTTCTTCTACTGGATTATTAAACACACCGAAACGGATCATATCGTTTCTTCTGTGTCCTTCCATATACAATTCTCTACCTCTTTCTGCTATTAAATTAGTGAAATTAACATCAGTTAATGGAGTAGCTCTTCTTTTAGAACGGATATCGTTTACAATTGCTAAAGGAGTTTCGGCATCTGTACCACCTCTTAGAATAGCTTCCGCTTTCATTAAACGCACATCTGATATACGGAAGAATGGAAATTCATTTGCACTTCCCCAAGCACCATCTTTAACAGTAGATGGATCTAACAAGAACTTATTGAAACGAATACCAGTAGCTTCATTATTAAAAGTTAAAGATGCACGCTTAGAGAATACTAATGGGTTACCGCTTCTGTCTTTTAATGCACCAATTGGGTCACCAACTTGAGCACCTCTTTTAGGATCTGGGCTAATCGGGCCATAAGCTTGTCCCACCAAGAAACCTGCTGTTGCACCCATCAATGAAGTGTAACCAACAACGGTATCTTTTTTACGAACATCCGCATCTTCAAATGAATCATAGAATTGAGATAAAGCAACAAATCCATTCCATCCATCAGGTAGCTGATTGTAGTGCCAGCTTTGAGAAGTCTGCCATCTTAAAGCGGCACCATTACCGGCATGATCGTTAGGATCGCTTCCATTATGTCTAACAAAAATGTTTTCTGAAGAAGCTGTTCCATTATCCCACTTAAAATTATCCCAGTAGTATGAATCAACTTGTAATAGCGTATTAGCAGAAACTTTATTGCAATACTCAATTACTTTAGCCATATCAGCAGGGGCAAATGTGTATGGACCAGCTGGTTTAGTAGGATCTTGCTTAAATACTGCTTTATTTAAGTAACACTTTGCTAATAAAGTCCAAGCAGCTTCTTTAGTTGCCTGATTTTTATTGGTTCCGGTATAAACAGGTAAGCTGGTAACGGCCTGTTCTAACTCTGCAATGATGGAATCAATTGCCTGAGTTCTTGTTAAAACATTAGGAATTGTTTTTGCAGCAGCAGTTGCAGGTCTAGACTGAACCTGACCAAATAAATCACAAGTGATGTATCTGAAGAAAGCTCTTAAGAACTGGCCTTCTGCTTTGGTTTGGCCGGTTGCTGTTTCAGCAATCAATGTTGTTTGAAACAAAGCGCCATTTAAGCCATTCCAGGTATCTCTTACTTGGTTATGATCTCCATCCCAAGTATGTAAATGCAAACGACGCCATGTACCTAAGTCATCCCAATCGGTACCACGCGTTGGTCCCATTATGACATCAGTAGAATGCTCTTCTAAGGCAATCCAGTTAGCCTGACCGGCTGTTAATTGGTTTAACTGCTCATAAACAGCAGATAAAGATGGAGGAGTTGGAGCGCCGCTTTCTTCTACCTTAGCAACCTCGTTTACTCCGCCTAACGTAGGTTCTAATTTGGTACAAGAAGATACCGTAAGCATGCCAACTACGGCAACTACAGGTACTATATATTTTTTCATATTCTTTTTCATGTGTATGTCTTTTTATTGATTTCAATTGCCACATGGAATTTGCCTTATATTGGTTTGCACTTGTTCAGGTAAACTTTATATATGGCTCATTTCATATTAGTATATGTTTTAAATTCTAAAATTAAAACCCAACATTAACACCTAATGTTATCACTCTTGGTTTAGGATACTGTGTATAATCAAATCCACGAGAAGGGATTCCATTAATACTCTTATCAACATTCACCTCAGGATCAATTCCAGAATAGTTAGAGAATAAAGCTAAGTTCTGTCCAGAAGCAAATACTGATAAGCTTCTGATTGTTTTGTTATTCAAGTTAAATGCATAGCTTAAATTCATGTTTGCTAAACGAATGAAATCACCTTTCTCTAAGAAACGAGAAGAAGGGCCATTACCATTGAATGGATTTTCATTGCTATTGAACACATCATAAGTTACGTTACGAGCATTTTTCAAGCTACCTTTTAAGAATAATGCATTAGCTGTGTTGTTGTATATGTAATGACCTGAGATTGCATTTAAGAATACACTTAAATTCCATCTTCCATAAGAGAAGTTATTGGTTAAACCTGCAAACATTTTAGGTAACGCACCACCAACAATTTTGCTTTCAGCGTTAGAAGAATAACGGGCAATTCCATTACCATCATATCCTAAGAACTCAGGCATATACCAAGAGAATATTGGAGATCCGCTTTTTAATACTTGAGCAAATGAACCAGTTAAACCTTGTCCACTTACTTCACCGGTATTGATACTAACAGGTAATCCTTCAATGTTGTTTTCAACAGTAGTTAAGTTAAAGTTGATGTCCCACTTGAATTTCTCCCCTTGAATAGCTTTATAGCTTAAACCTAGTTCTAAACCTTTGTTAGTTACTTCACCATCTAGGTTAATCCACCAATAGCTGGTAGGTGCAAAACCACCTGGAGTTGGAGCGAAGTACAACATGTTGGTACGCTTGTTATTATAGTAATCTAAAGTAACAGATAAGCGTCTGTTTTTAGAAGTGAAATCTACCCCTACACCTGTGGTAGCTACTTCTTCCCATTTTAAATCAGGATTACCTTGTTGTACAAATCTGGTAACA
The DNA here is from genome assembly GCA_044239855.1 of Sediminibacterium sp. Lineage (GTDB taxonomy): Bacteria > Bacteroidota > Bacteroidia > Chitinophagales > Chitinophagaceae > Sediminibacterium. Next base: position 6,542 of record JBIIAP010000085.1, read on the forward strand.
CCTTTATAAGTTTGTTGCAAGTTCAAAGCAGAATAAGAACCTAAGTTATCCTGGCTACCTAATTTACCGTAATTGGCTCTGATGTTGAAGTCGCCAAATAATTTACCCAAAGTGTTTTGAGCCCAAGTTTCTTCCATTACACGCCATTTGAAAGCAAATGCCGGGAATGTTGCATATTTATTGTTGGTACCAAATTTAGAAGAGCCATCCGATCTAACTGTAGCAGTTAAGAAATATTTGTCTTTGTAAGTATAGTTTACACGACCAAATACAGACTGTAGCTCATTCTTATCAAAACCTGGCACATAATCTACATAGTTAGAAAACTTGTTATAATCTTTAACGAAAATATCTGTTGGTGTAACTACTGGAGTTTTGGCTCCCCAACCTGCTCTTCCTGCATAATTACTTTCGAAACTTTGGTATGAATAACCAGCAACAGCATTGATGTTATGGTTGTTATTGAAAGTTTTATCGAATGTTAAATATTGTTCAAACAAAGTAGATTTGTTTTCTAAGTTTTGTTTGGTAACACGGCCTTTTCCTGCATTAGCAGAACCTTGTTCTTCTTTACCAAATACATTTATGTTTCCAATACCATATACTCCATCCGGTAAACGAGGATCAGCGAAAGACATTCTTTCTGTTTTAGTATTATCCATTCCTAAAACTGCTTTGTAAGATAAGCTTTTAGTAATTTGATAGGTTGCAGAAAGATTCGTTAAGAAACGATTTAAATAATCTCTATCATCAAAGTAAGCCAACATTTGAGCAGCATTACGTTGATTATCGTTGGTGAAGAATGAACCATCTGTATTGTACACAGGATTAGTTGGATTAGCTTTCAGCGCAACGCCTAGTAAGCTTCCCTGGAAACCGGCTGTATTTGAAAGAGGTGCATATTGATTCTTAGTGTTTGAATAGGTGATATTCGCTTCTAATTTCAACTTATCGTTGAATAATTTTTGAGAAATATTTGCACGACCTGTTAATCTTTTTAATCCACTATTATGTATCACACCTTGTTGATCATCATAAGAGCCACTTAAACGCATGTTGGTACCCTTGTAATTGTATCCCCAACTTAAGTTATAGTTTTGAGAAATAGCCTGACGGAAGATTTGGTCTTGCCAGTTGGTATTAGTACCGTTGTCAATGGCTTTTACAGCTTCTTGTGCAAGTAATGGATCAGCTCCACCATCTATATTGGCTTTTTTAGCACCTGCAAGGAAATCTTGAGAACTTAATAAGTTGTAGCGCTTGGCTGTATTAGCTATGCTGGTATTTGCACTAAAATTCAGCATACCTTTTTTGCCACCTTTACCTTGCTTGGTAGTGATCAAGATAACACCATTTGCACCTCTGGAACCATAAATAGCTGCGGCAGAAGCGTCTTTTAAAACAGTGATACTTTCGATGTCATTAGGATTTAAGAAAATCAATGGATTTTTAGGGCTAGTGCTTCCTTCAACACCACTGTTAGAAGACAATGTACCTCCTTGTTGTAAAGGAACTCCATCAACCACGTATAAAGGCTCTTGTGCACCACTGATAGAACCTGTACCACGAATGTTAATGGTTGCGCCAGCACCAGGCTCACCGGTAGCAGGCGTAACTAATACACCTGGAGTACGGCCTTGTAATAATTGATCAGGAGAAGCAATTTGACCTTTGTTAAAATCTTTTTCAGTAACCTGAGCAACAGAACCTGTTACGTCTTTTACTTTTCTTGTACCGTAACCAATTACCACGATATCACTTAAAGCTTCGGTGGCAGCGGTTAATTTAACACTAACTTCCGCAGTAGATCGAACATCTACCTCAGTAGAAGCAAACCCAACGGATGAAATTACCAGTTTTGATGTACCTGAGGGAACAACTAATTTAAATGAACCATCGGCACTTGTTTGAGTACCTGTTTTGGTTCCTTTAGCGACTACAGATGCACCAACCATTGGTGATCCGTCTTTAGCATCCGTCACCTTTCCTGTGACTGTCTTCGTTTGCGCATAAGTTGCAATCGCAAACAAGCAAGCTAGAGCGCCCAATAATACGGGCTTGGCAAGCAATTTTAGATTCATATTTGGCAGTTTACTAGTTATTAATCGTGTACAAAGTACACATTTTAATTTCAACAACAAATTTTTGTTAACTTTTAAGCTATTTTTTTACTAAAAAATGAAAATCAATCGTTTGTTCAACCAAAATAAGACAAATAAACACTTATTTATGCTGCTTACAAATGTTAGTAAGTAATTGGGATTTAAAATTAAACGAAATATTGACATTTTTTCATTAAGAAAAGCTTATAAATCAATTTTTTATCTCTGCAAAGGTTTGCGGAAACATTTGTTGTTGAAATATTTTTAACTTGTAGCAAAATTATTTAGTGAATAACACCACATTAAAGCAAATAGCTAACACCCTAGGCTGTAGTATTTCTACTGTTTCCAGGGCGCTGAAACACCACCCCGACATATCTGTTAAAACCAGAGAGAAAGTTCTTGAGCTGGCTAATACACTTGATTATGAGCCCAATGCGTTTGCAGTGCATCTTAGAACTCAAAATAGTAAAGTTATTGGCTTGATGGTTCCGGCTATTTTCAATTATTTCTATGAAAGCTTTATATCTTCCGTAGAGGAAGAATGCAGAAAAAATGGTTATGCCTTGATGATACTTCAAACAGCTAATGATCCGGCCACTGAAGCAGAAAACTTAAAAATTTTCAGGCAAAACAGGGTAACAGGACTGTTTGCCTGTATTTCGGCTAAAACAAAGACTTTGGAAGATTATGATAAATTGACCGATCAAAATATTCCGGTTGTATTTTTTGATATCGTTCCGGAAGAAAAATCACTCCATAAAGTTTGCATGGCAGATGAAAAAGCAGCTACTTTGGCTGCTGAAGCTTTACATGCTGCAAATAAAAAGAACATTATCGGCGTTTTTGGTGATCCACTTATGTCGATTACCCAAAAAAGATTAGCTGCCTTTGAAAATTATGTGCAATCTAAAAATGCAAAGCTAACCATTATTCATTCCAACAATTCCAATGATGCAGAAGAAGCAGTAAGTGAATTGCTAAATAATTCATATAAAGCAGATGCAATTTTTTGCATGAGTGATGAACTGCTTATTGGTGCAATGAAAGCCATTCAAATGAAAGAACTTACGCTTAAGAGCGACATAGGATTGATTGCTATCAGCAATGGCTTTGTGCCTAAACTGTACTATCCGCAAGTTACTTATGTTGAAACCAGTGGGCACCAATTAGGTAAATTGGCTTTTACCCAATTGATGGCATGCCTATCCGGATCAACGGCAGTTAATGAGTTAATTGTTGAATCTGTATTAATACAGGGCGGATCATTATGATCATCACAAAAATTAAATGGTGCATGAATAAATCATGCACCATTTAATAGCGCTACTAAGCATGTAAGTGATAGGATATTATTCATTTACAAACCTCGGGGCT